>JBEEHC010000225.1:0-3592 GCA_041167205.1 Verrucomicrobiota bacterium | reverse complement strand
GAAGGTAAAACATTTCGTCTTCGTTGATCTGGCCCGAAGTCGCACCGTGGCTGCACTTCACGTTGTCGGCCAGAATCTCGAGGCCCGGCATGGAATTCGCCTCCGCATCGTCGCTCAGAAGAAGATTGCGGACCGTTTGGTAGGCGTCGGTGAAATGGGCGTGCGGCTCAACGCGAATAAGACCGCCGAAAGTGTTTCGCGTCCGGTCGGTCAGCGCATTCTTGTAAAGAAGATCGCTCGTGGTGTGCGGGCTGATGTGGTCCTGCAGGGTACGCGCGTCGAATTCCTGGGTGCCGTGCCCGACGGAGACCGCGAGCAAATCGCTGCGGGCGCCTTCGCCTGCGAGGCGGCTCAAACTTTCGAAACGCGAATAGGCCCCGCCGAGGTGCACATTCAAACTCAAAGCCGAAGCCTCGCGCTCAGCCGTCGTGGCGTTGATCTGAATCGACAGCACTTTTTCGTTCCAGTCTTGCGCGCAAACGTAATTGATCTTCGCGCCCTTGCCCGCCACGAGGTCATTCACGCCGCAGGCAAACCCCGGTCGGTCCGAATGGGCGGAGCGAAAATGTTCGATCACCGTCACCTTGGAAAGTTCATCCGCGATCAGAAGGGTGTGTGGAAACACGGCGGTATCTGGTCCGTGCAGCCAATGGAAGACTTCAATCGGCAGTTCAACTTCAACGCCAGGCGGCACGTAAATGAAGGTGCCGGAATTGACGAACGCTTCGTGCAATGCGGCGAATTTGGCCGATCCCAGCGCGGCCGGCTGCGCCATGAAATGTTTTCGGAACAAATCTTCCCGCTCGAGCAAGGCCCGTTCGAGCGGCATCAGGAGCACGCCTCGTTTCAGGAGCGTTTCCGACAGCGGATCGCGCCGGAGCAATTGGTCATCGGCGAAGATCAACCGGCCAGCGACCGCCTCGAGGCCGGTCGAGCGATCGAGAATTTCGTTCCGTTCGGTCTGAGTTAGCCTGGCCGGTTCCGCGTACGGGGAAAGGTCGAGCTTATCGACGCTCGAGAACCGCCAGGGCTGGTCCTTGCGATTCGGGAACGGGAACGATTCGAACTTCGCCCAGGCGGCACGCTGTTGATCGGCGAACCAGCCGGGAAGGGCGGTGGCGCGCGCGTCGGAAGGGCCGGAAAGAATCGCCGGCCTGGAATGTTCCTGCGGCGATTCGATTTCCATTACTTCATCGAGAACAGCGGTCTGGTTGGTCATGCCCGAAAAATTAGACGCAAACGGCGGCCCTGAGACCGCCGCGGCTTGCTCTTGTCTTGGGGGCGGAACCCTAGCCGACCGAGCCTTCCATCTCAAGCTCGATCAGACGCTTGAGCTCAACGCTGTATTCCATCGGAAACTGGCGGACGAGATCGTTCACGAAACCATTCACGCTCAAGCTCATGGCCTGCGCTTCGGTCAGACCCCGCTGCTGCATGTAGAAAATCTGTTCGGCGCTCACCTGGCTGACGCTTGCCTCGTGCTGGACGGAGTTACCCGTGCCGCGGACGGTGATCGCCGGATAGGTGTCGGTGCGGCTGGTCGAGTTAATGAGAAGCGCGTCACACTCCGTGTTGTTCTTGCAGTTCTTGAGGTGCTTGGGGATGTGGACGAGGCCGCGATAAGTGGCCCGGCCTTTCCCGATGCTGATGCTCTTCGAAATGATGTTGCTGGTCGTTTCGTCGGCCGCGTGCACCATTTTCGCGCCAGTGTCCTGATGCTGCCCGTCGCCCGCCAGCGCGATGGAAAGAACTTCGCCGCGGGCGCGGCGGCCCTTCATGATCACTCCGGGATACTTCATGGTCAGCCGCGAGCCGATGTTGCAATCGATCCATTTCACCTCGGCGTCTTCGTGCGCGATGCCGCGCTTGGTGACCAGGTTGAAAACGTTGGCCGACCAGTTTTGGACAGTGATGTACTGGAGCTTGGCGCCTTTCAGCGCGACCAGTTCGACCACCGCGCTATGCAGGGTGGCGGTGTTGAACTTCGGGGCGGTACAGCCCTCCATATAGGTCAGCTCCGAGCCTTCGTCGCAGATGATGAGCGTGCGTTCGAACTGCCCGAAATTCTCGGCATTGATCCGGAAATAGGCCTGGAGCGGATGTTTCACTTTCACTCCGGGCGGGACGTAGATGAATGAGCCGCCGCTGAACACAGCGGAATTCAGCGCGCTGAACTTGTTGTCGCCGGTGGGGATAACTTTCCCAAACCACTTCCGAAAAATTTCCGGATGATTCTTCAGTCCTTCCGCGCTGCCGACAAAGATAACGCCTTGCTCGCCGACCGCTTTCTTGATGTTGGAATAGACCGCTTCGCTGTCGAATTGCGCTTCGACGCCGGCGAGAAATTTTCGTTCCTGTTCCGGAATGCCAAGACGCTCGAAGGTCCGTTTTACATCGTCCGGCACGTCCTCCCAATTCCGTTTCGGCTGGGTCCCCGCGCTCAGGTAATAACGGATGTTATCGAAAACGATCGCTTCCAGGTCCTTGCTCGCCCAATGCGTCGGCATCGGTTTGCTCATGAAAGTCTTGTAGGCATTGAGGCGGAATTGGCGGACCCAATCGGGATCGTCCTTGATGTCGGAAATGTAGTGAATGGTCTTCTCGGTCAGTCCGACGCCGGCGTCGTGCGTGTGCGTCTCGGGATAGGCGAAATTCCCGACGTTCCGCTCGATTTCCAAAGGTGATACTTCTTTGACCATAAAATCTCTCCGTTAGGCCATTGCTGGCTCGCTGACTTCGTCCTTCACCTCTTCGTAGCTTTCGTAACCCTTTTCTTCGAGCTCCAACGCCAGCTCTTTTCCTCCACTCCGGACGATCCGCCCCTGGACCATGACGTGAACGTGATCGGGGACAATGTAATCGAGCAGGCGCTGGTAGTGGGTAATGACCAGGATCCCTCGATCCGGGCCGCGCATGGAATTGACGCCGTGGGCGACGACCTTGAGAGCGTCGATATCGAGACCGCTGTCGGTTTCGTCGAGGACAGCGTATTTCGGTTCGAGCATGGCGAGCTGCAGGATTTCATTCCGTTTCTTCTCCCCGCCGGAGAAGCCTTCATTCACGGAGCGAGACGTGAACGAGCGATCCATTTCGAGCAGATCCATTTTTTCGTAAAGTTTGGCGTAGTAGTCGGTCGCCTCCAGTTCCTCGCCCTCGGGCAAGCGAGCCTGGACCGCTGCCCGGAGGAAATTCGCGATGGTCACCCCGGGAATTTCGCTGGGGTATTGGAACGCGAGGAAGAGGCCCTTTCGCGCGCGTTCGTCCGGCGCGAGGGCAAGAATATCTTCTCCGTCCATCAATACCTCGCCGGCCGTGACTTTGTAATCGGGATGGCCGGCCAGAACCTTCGCGAGCGTGCTTTTCCCGGAGCCGTTGGGCCCCATAATCGCATGCACTTCACCTTTTGGGACGGCCAGGGAGAGGCCACGGATGATCTCCTGCTCCGCGATGGAGACGCGTAGGTTGCTAATGGACAATCGGTTCATTTCTCGGGAACGGAAATATAGCCAGCTTGCGGCTGTTTGCGAGCGACGATTCTCGCACACGTTGGGCTCGGATGGCGTAAAGCTAAACCCTGCGGCCGCCCCTCTCC
>JBEEHC010000224.1:0-4123 GCA_041167205.1 Verrucomicrobiota bacterium | reverse complement strand
CGAAGGGCTCGCAGAAAGCGAATTGGGCACGGCGTCCCTTGCCGGAACGCATGGTCGATTATGCCATGAACGACACGCGCTATCTTCTGCCCCTGTCCGAAAAACTGGAAGCGGAGCTGAACAAAATCGAGCGGTTCGACTGGTTCCGCGAATCGTGCGAGCGAGCGGTGGAGCAGGCGGCGGTCGATCGCGTGCGCGAAGCCGACGAAGCCTGGCGCATCAGCGGTTCGGGTAAACTGCGTGGCCGGGCCGCAGCCGTTCTGCGGGAACTGTGGCAATGGCGCGAGCGCGAAGCCGAAGCCGTCGATCGCCCGCCATTTCACATTTTGCAAAACCAGGAATTGTTGAATGCCGCGGAAAGTTTTACCGCCGGAAATATCCCGGACTATCATCACTTTTCAGCACGACGGCGCCACGCTTTCCGCGAAGCGGCTGAGCGGGGTATGAAATTGCCCGAAGCGGAGTGGCCGACCCCGCCGCGACGTTTTGGGGTGAGGCCAACCCTGCAGGTTGTGCGGCGGAGCGATGAATTGAAGGCGCGCCGCGATCGAATCACCGGGAAACTGGGGCTCGAACCCGGCTTTTTAGCGCCCCGCAGTGCCCTTGAGGCGGTGGCGGCGGACCCGTCCAGCGCACCGGCGTTGCTTGTTCCATGGCAGCGGCGATTGTTGGAACTGGACACTTAGCCGCCAGATGGCTTGCCGGGCGTCCGTGGCCTTTCGCCATTAACTGCTTGACGCGTCAAATCTTCGGCCTCAAAAAGAAAACCTCGCATGAGCTATTGCCTTCATCGTTCTCAGGGGGGGCTGCGTTTGCTGGCCGCGGTTTTATTTGTGGCGCTCAGCTGCGCGGTCGTCGAGCGAAGCGCGGCCCAGACAAGCGCGGACACCGACCGGGCTGACCTGGGCCGGAGCCAGACCGGATTGCCTTTGACCGGCGGAGTGGAGGGCCAGGTCCCACCCAGTCCGAACGACGCCGATCTCGGGGAACAGGCGATTTTAAAACGGTCCGACAGTTATCAGCCGTTTACAGCGGCGGTGGCGCTCCCGTTTTACTGGACTTCGAACGTGGCTTTGTCGCGAAGCCATGAGCAAAGCGACTGGCTTCTCGCACCGGTGGCAGCGCTCGCTTATCAGCCGAAACTGACCGACACCCTTTTCGGCGTCGTCAGCGTTCGTGAACAGCTCTTTTATTACAATCGCTTCAGTGGCCTCAACTTTGGCAGCTTCGATGCCGAGGCCGGTCTCATTTACCAAATGCCGCAGCTCCACAATCTGATCCTGCGCGGACAATTTGTTTATAATCGCCTGACCGACAAGAACAGCTTCGACGACTTTTTTTCCAACTACTCGATTCTGGTCAATGCCGAATTGCCTTTCCGCATCGGCCGCGCCCAGCAGCTGTCGCTCGGGGTTGACGCCAACATCAGTATCGATGCGAACCCGGAACCACCGCGCCGCCATGATTACGAAACCTATATCGGCTACTCGCTCAACGTGACGCGTGCGCTTACTTTTGACGCGGTCGGCCGTCTCGTTGTCCGGCAATATCAACTGACCGACCGGGTGGATGTCAGCGAAGTGATCGCGGCCAGCGCGAATTACAATCTGACCAAGTATTTGACGGCCAGCGCCATCAGCACTTTTGCGGCGAACCAGTCGAGCAACAGCATCTTTGATTATAAAGTGGGAAACCTCGGCGGAATTATTTCGTTATCCGTCAGATTTTAGTGAGTGATGAAGGGTTCATTGTGCGTCGCGCGCGAATGAACTTTATGCGATCCATCTGTTCTCTGGCGCTGTGTTTTGCCTGGGCAGGCGTCGCTTCCGCTGCGCCGTTCGGCGAGGCGCAGATCACCCAAATCATCAGGGACGTGCAGGTCCTGCCGACCCAGGCAACGCCGCGTCCCGCGGCCGTCAAAGAGAATGTGGGCAACGGCAGCGCCGTGCGCACGGGCGGCGAATCGCGCGCCGAACTCACTTTTCGCGACCTGACGATCACGCGCCTGGGAGCGAACACGATTTTCAGTTTTAACGAAGGGACGCGCAACCTCGAGCTCGGCGGAGGAGCCATTCTCCTCCATGTCCCGAAAGACTCCGGCGGGGCGAAGATTACCACCGCTGCGGTCACGGCCGCCATTACCGGAACGACCGTGCTGGAGGAATATCACCGCGACACCTACATCAAGTTCGTTGTGCTGGAAGGCACGGCCCGCATGTACCTGAAAGGCCGCTTTGGCGAATCGGTTCTGGTTCGCGCCGGGCAAATGATTTTCATGAAACCGAATGCGACCCGTTTGCCCGATCCGGTGGATGTCGATCTGGAGCGGTTGATGCGGACCTGTTCGCTCCTGATCGGCTTTGACCAACCACTCGGCAGCGAAGCATTGATGGCGCGGGAGGTGAGCACCCAGCGAAAGAAAAAGGCGAAGGGCCAGTTGATCGACACGAACCTTGTCATTTTTGGCGAAGGCACAGCCCTCAGTTTGAAGGATCCGCCGCCGCTCGATGTCCTGGACCAGCGCTTCAACGTATTGCCGAACGTCGTGCCACCCGGAGGAGGCAACGAATTCGGCCCGCTCAAAACCATTACCAATCCAACGCCTTACGTCATCAATCCCAGCACGCAAATTATGACTGCGCCGACCATTCAAACGAATGGCGTGACGAATCGCGGCAAAATTTACCGGGGCCAGGCGATCGATGGGACGGCCGCGAATTACTTTTTGGGGTCGACCTCAGCGTTCGATAACGACACCAACTTCAACGG
This sequence comes from Verrucomicrobiota bacterium, assembly GCA_041167205.1. Classification (GTDB taxonomy): domain Bacteria; phylum Verrucomicrobiota; class Verrucomicrobiia; order Chthoniobacterales; family UBA10450; genus AV80. Next base: position 1,354 of record JBEEHC010000224.1, on the reverse strand, counting down.
AATCGGTGAACCGGGATCCGCCATTTTCCCAACGGCCGCATTCCGGTTCAATTCGCTCCAGCTCTCCGGAGATCCTTTCATCACCGTTCCGGCCGGCGGAGCCGTTAATCTCGCGCTCATTGGCATCAATGGCATCACCTCTGGCGGGCCGGGCGGCCTCATCACTTTCACCGGCATGAATTCGGTTCTGCTCGCAACTCAGAACGGTTCCATCAATCTGACTAATAATGTCAGCTTCGCGGACGTCCCTCTGTTGTTCATCTACGCCCGCGGGGCCGGCTCCAATCTGATCCTTGGGTCAAACGTCTCGAACGGTAATCTGCAGCTCGACGCGCAGGGGAATGTTCAAATCAATTCCACTTTGTTCGTCCCGGCGCTCGCATCTTTTGCCGGCGGCAATTTTCTGCAAGGCACCGCCGGGACGATTGATTCTGAAGACACCAATCTCCGGGCCCAGGGCAACATTACTTTTAGCCTTGCTCAGTTCATCGCCGGATCGACCACAGGGCAAAACATCAATATCAACGCCGACATGGCGGTGAATATCGACGCGACCGCGAATCAATCTCTGTTTGCCGTCGCCCAATCCATCAACGTTACCGGCCAGACAATTAACGTTTTGGGTAGCGCGGGAGGCACGAACGTGGTTTTTGATGCTTTGGCGTCGACCATTTTTGACGCAGGCAGCGGCGGTTTTCTGGCGCCCAACATCAATTTTTCACATCCTGGCGACGCCTTGCAAATATCCTCCGGTGGAGATATCACCGCTCGCCAGTTATTGGGTGGAGATCTGATTTTAGCGGCCGGCAACCTCCAGATCACCCTCGATATGTCGTCCCGCGTCGCCAGTGCCACGGCCGGCTCGGTTATCGTTGGGGGCAACCTGACCAATTCGCAGTACACCTCGGCTGGAACCGATGTGATGGTGACCGGAGCCCTCACCTCACCGGAAGCGGAGGTGATCGGCAACGTCAGCGCTGGTCGCGTATCCTTGCTCCTTTTGAACCCTCTCTCCACCACGAGCAACACGACGCTGACTGCCGGGAGCGGTGGCATCACGCCGTACATACCGGCTGGACCAAACGGTGTGCACACTTTTGGCGTATCGACGGTTCAATCCCACACCGCCGCGCTCGGGCTGGATTTTAGCGGCAAGCAGTTCGGCTCGCCAAGCTCCAACGGCGGTTTTCTACAGATCAATGCCGCTACCCAGGTTTTTAGCGCGACGGATGGGATCAATACTGCGAATTTCAACGGGGCTGACAACCCGTCGCCGGGCAGCTCGCCAGGTAGCGGCGGAACGTTCCAAGTCAAAACCAAGGGCGCTTTGACCGTCAAAGGGAGCACGATCACC
>JBEEHC010000223.1:0-2760 GCA_041167205.1 Verrucomicrobiota bacterium | reverse complement strand
GTCAACGAGAGAACGGCGCATCCGCCGCACTCAGGAGGAGCTGCTGGACGGCCTGCGTCGACCCTGCTGCTGGCCGGGGTGCAAGCACCGCGAGCGCACCGGTTCCGCCTGACTCAGGTCCTGGCTCAAAGCTCCCGGATGCGGATCAGGTTGCCGGCCGGGTCACGGAACGCGCAGTCGCGGATGCCATACGGCTGATCGGTCGGCTCCTGCACGACCTCCGCATCGCTCGCCTGCACCTTCTCGAACGTCGCATCGAGGTCGGGCGTGGCCAGCAGGATCCAGCCGTAGGAGCCCTTAGCCATCATCTCGCTGATCGTGCGCCGCTCGTCGTCCGTGATGCCGGGATCCGTGGCCGGCGGCGCCAGCAGGATCGACGTACCGGGCTGGTCTGCCGGGCCAACCGTGATCCAGCGCATCGTGCCCTTACCGACGTCGGTGCGGACCTCGAAACCGAGGCTGTCGCGGTAGAAGGCCAGGGATGCCTCCGGGTCGTCGTGCGGCAGAACAGTCGTGTGAATGGTGATGTCCATGGCCGTCACGCTAGATGCGCCGGCGCGAGCGGTGCTTCTCGATTCCTGATCGGTCTGGTCACCTGCTTGACCACGCACGGCGGCACGCCCGCCGAGGCTTTCGATGCCTCCCGTCGGTAGACGCTGGGCGGCATCCCGACCAGTTCGGTGAAGCGGGTGCTGAAGGTCCCCAGCGACGAACACCCGACCGCGAAGCAGACCTCGGTGACGCTGAGCTCGCCCATCCGCAGCAGCGCCATCGCGCGCTCGATGCGGCGCGTCATGAGATAGCTGTACGGCGACTCGCCGTACGCCAGCTTGAACTCACGACTGAGGTGCCCCGCCGACATGTGCACGCCGCGGGCGAGGGCCTCGACGTCCAGCGGCTGCGCGTACTCCCGGTCCATCCGGTCACGCACGCGGCGCAACCGCGCGAGGTCGCGTAGGTGCTGCGCATCGGCGGGGCCGCTGGTCACCTCGAGATCGTGTCACGGCACGGCGGGCGGCTTTGCATCGTCCAGCCACCTTGCAGCGGGCTCACAGAGCGACCGCAGATTCCCGGCCGATCGTGGACCTCAACCCGGCATCGGCGCCGGCGAATCCGAGGAGACGACATGTTCAAGAGCGATCCGCTCGAGTCGGTGGCACTGACTGACCTGATGGGTGCCAAGGCCGTTCCCGGCAACCCTGCCCAGGTGACGGCTCGTGAGGAGCTCCGGCAGGCAGCGGATCGGCAGAGCAGTTCGGCGGTGCCGCGGATGACATGGCACCTCATGGTCGAGGCGCTCGAGTTCACCGCACTCGCCGCCAGTGCCGAGCACCAGGGCGACGACAGCGAAGCGGCCCTTCTCGCGGCATGCGCTGCGGGCAGTGTCCGGCGGGCGGCCATGGCCCTGCCGCTGGAAGGCCGATCGCCGCACGGGGCGGCCCGATCCGTCCACCTCGTCGTCGTCGGAGGACCGATTCACCGCGTACGACGCACCAGCGCGCGGCTGGCCGGCCTGCTGCTCGGCGCGCGACCGACGGATCCGGACCTCGTGCGCAGAGCACTCGAGGCCCACACAGCGGCCCTCGACACCTGGCGCGTCGAGCAGCTTGCGGCAGTCCGCCGGTCCCACGCCCTGGCTGGCTAGGCCATCTCGTGGACGGCGTACGACCCGGCGGCTGACGTGACGCTAGGAGCGGTTGGCGAGCGCCACGTAGGGCCGGCACGGCTCGTTGCGCAGGCTCGGGCAGGCCGGCTGGGCGGTCGGCACCGTCACGCCGGACACCACCGGCAGGACGAGGAACGACAGCATGCTCGGCGAGTACGCGATGGAGACGTTGCCCTTGCCCTTGGGCTGCGTGTCGTTGAACGACCAGATCGGCTGCGTGCCGTTGGGCGCCGCGACCGTCACCCGGATCCGGGTGCCGGCGCGATAGGCGTGACCCTCGTAGTAGAGCGGGATGACGACCTCGGTGAACCGGTTCTTCGGCATGGGCTGCGCATCGTCAGCCGTGAAGCTCAGCACCGGCTCGAGCAGGCTGCTCTCCTGACGGAAGATGTTCCAGTTGCCGGCGGCCGCAAGGCGGCGCTCGCTGGCGCGTAGGAACCCGTTCTGCACGAACGTCTCGTTCTTCCCGTCGGGGCTGACCTCGCTGATGGTGGCGACCAGGTCGACGTCGGGCGTCGACGACTTGACCCACAGGTGCACAGCGCCCGCACCGAGCACGGTCGTGCTCGCCTTCAGCGGCTCCGTGACGTACGACACCGCCGTACCGGCCGGGTTGGGCTTCCAGTTCCACTCCCACTGCGAGGCGTTGCCCCACAGCCCGCCACCACCGGTGTTCTTGCCGTAGTCGTTGGCCGGCAGGGCCTTCGCGTCCGACGTGTAGGAGTCGACGCCCTGGCCGCCGGCCGCGTCGGACAGCGTCCCCTTCGGGCCGACGAACCACGTGCGTGCGGTGGTGCCAGGGGCAGGGAAGGACGCGAACGACTGCTCAAAGCCCGGGTACGGGTTGCCCGGGGTGGACTGCCCCGCCGGGGACTTGCCGGCGCCGTTGTCGAAGAGCACGCGCACCGACGGCAGCTTCTCGAACGCCGCGAGCGCGGCGTCGTAGGTGGGCATCGTCTGGATCGGGTCCGGCGGCATCGTGACGAGGTCGTTCTGCGGCACGCCCATCGCGCCCTGGTAGATGACCGGGGACGCCGCAGCGGTGACGGCAGCGTTCTGCATCGGTGCCTGGTGTGCGACGTACAACGACAGGA
>JBEEHC010000222.1:0-2576 GCA_041167205.1 Verrucomicrobiota bacterium | reverse complement strand
GTCGAGCTCGCCTGTCAGTTCAACGTCCGGCGGATGTGAAATTCGGGTCATAATAAGGTTGCAGTCGCGCCGTAGATGGTGGGCGAAGCGCGACCGTGCGCTTCCTCCTTCTCTTCGCAGCCCCGCTGAACCTTGGCTGCACCTGATCATTTTGTCCCACCGAAATCACAGCGTCCGGTCGAATATAAACTTGCGCGATGAAGCGCGCCGCCCATTATTTCCACTCGCTTTTACTGCGGGTGTAGCTCAGTGGTAGAGCATCTCGTTGCCAACGAGAAAGTCGAGGGTTCGAGTCCCTTCACCCGCTGTCTTATCTATTATTTTACAGCGAAACGAACTCGTCATGACGGATATCGCTCCCGCCCCGTCGCTCGACGAATTTCGCGCCCGCGCGAAGCGCGGTAATCTTGTTCCACTGGTCGTTGAGTTGGTGGCCGACGCCGAAACACCCGTCTCCGCCTTTGCCAAAATCGCGGGGGCTGGGCCCTGTTTCCTCTTCGAATCGGCGGAAAACAATGAGGAGTCCGGGCGCTTTTCATTTATCGGCTTCGATCCGTTGCTCGTTTTGAAAACGAGTGGGACGAACTGTTTTCTGACCGAGAAAAATGAGACGCGTGAATTCGAGTGTAAAGGCGATCCGCTAACCGAATTACAAAATGTTCTGGCACGGTTTCAGTTTGTTCCGGCGCCGGACATTCCGCATTTCATTGGCGGCGCGGTTGGGTTCATCGGGTTTGACGTGATTCGTTTTTTCGAGCCGACCGTGCCATTGCATCCTAACGACGATCTCCATCTGCCGGAGACAATGTTCATGATCGCCCGGATGTTGCTGGTGTTCGACCATCGCTTCCGCAAACTTCGTTTGGTCTGCAATGCTCACATCGAGGATTCCTCACGGGTGGCGGAGATTTACGCGGAGGCGGTGGAACATATGTCGCGCGCGCTCGGACTTTTTCGTCATCCAGCCGCCCTTCCGCCCATTCCGGCTGGTCCGATCGAGCGTCTGCCGCAGGCGCAAAGCAACACTTCTCGCGTCGAATTCGAAGCCATGGTCGCGCAGGCCAAGGAACTCATCGCTGCCGGAGACATCTTCCAGGTCGTACTCTCGCAGCGCTTTGAAGCGCCCTTCGCCGGCACTGCCCTCGACCTGTATCGCTGCCTCCGCTTTGGAAATCCTTCGCCTTACATGTTTTTGCTTCAGTTCGATGATCAAATCACCGCCATCGGAAGCTCGCCCGAAGTGCATGTGCGCGTCCGGGCCGGCCTCGCCGAAATCAGGCCTATCGCCGGAACACGTCCGCGCGGGAAAGATCTGGCGGAAGACGAACAGCTGGCCCGCGATTTAATGGTCGATCCGAAAGAGCGAGCCGAGCACGTCATGCTCATCGATCTCGGCAGGAACGATCTCGGACGCGTCGCGCAGCCGGGCACGGTGCGCGTGACCGAGCAGATGGTGATCGAACGGTACAGCCACGTTATGCACATCGTCTCGCATGTGGTCGGACAGTTGCGCGAAGATAAAAATGCTTTCGATGCGTTGCGCGCGACGTTTCCCGCCGGCACGGTCTCCGGCGCCCCAAAAGTCCGGGCTATGCAGATTATTGGCCAACTGGAAAAGAGCCGGCGCGGATTTTATTCCGGAGTCGTCGGCTATTTCGGGTTCGATGGATCACTCGACAGCTGCATCGCCTTGCGTTCGATTGTTCTTAGTCGCGGCCAGGCTTATTTGCAGACCGGTGCCGGCATCGTGGCGGATTCGGAACCGGCGCGCGAATATGACGAAACGGTCAACAAATCGAAGGCCATGCTCGAAGCCATCGAACGGGCTGGCCAATTGCAGAAATGAACCTGCTCGTCATCGATAACTACGATTCGTTTACCTACAACCTGGTTCAGTATTTCGCTGAGCTCGGCGCGGACGTGACCGTAAAACGGAACGACGAGATTTCGGTGCCTGCCATTCGCAGCCTCGCTCCGCAGCGCATTTGCATCTCGCCGGGACCGGGACGCCCCGAAAATGCCGGCATCAGTTCGGAAGTGATTCGTGAACTCGGACCGGCCACCCCCATCCTCGGCGTTTGTCTTGGGCACCAATGCATCGCCCAGGTGTTCGGCGGCGAAATCGTGCGAGCGGAGAAATTAATGCATGGAAAGACCTCGTCGATCCGGCATAACGCCCTCGGTATCTTCGAAAATCTTCCGCAGCCTCTGGAGGCGACGCGATATCATTCGCTCATCGTCAAACGCGATTCGGTGCCCGATTCGCTCGAGATCACCGCCGAAACGGCCGAAGGCGAGATTATGGCCCTGCAACACAAGGATTTCCGCGTTTACGGAGTGCAATTTCATCCGGAATCGATCCTGACCGCCGAAGGCAAGAAGCTGCTGGGGAACTTTTTGCGGCTTTAGCCGGGAGTTGGAGGCGCCGCGCTCTCGGCGCCCAAATATTTTGGACACGACGGCGCGTGTCCCTCCAGCTTCAGCCGATCACTTCGTGGATGGCGCGGAGCTCGCCCGACATTTGCTCGAACTCCTCCAGCGTCAGCGCCTGCGCTCCATCGGATAAGGCTTCGTCG
>JBEEHC010000221.1:0-3290 GCA_041167205.1 Verrucomicrobiota bacterium | reverse complement strand
ACGTGATTGTCATCACACGCGGTGCCGGGTGTTTACGATTGGAAGGTTGGGACAGCGCGCCGCGCTGTCCGGGACACGAGCGCGCGGGTTCCTCGAAAGCGGACGCCGCAGCGCGACGTCCCTACCTGGATGCCGCTGTGGGTTCACCGATTACGGCTTTTTGGGGCAGGGGAAGAGATGGGTATGGAGATCCAGTTCCCGTCGAACGCGGCGTGGGTCTGCTTGTATTCGGCCTGAAGGGCCGATTTCTCTGCATCGATGGCCGCGGCTTCCGCACTGCACTGAGGATCGGAAGCAGAGACCCCGAGACATCGCATGTCGTACAGAGCAATCCGAATCTCGAGTTCCATAATCTTACGCCGGCCGTTCGTTTCCTTAATGAAATCAGCCGAAGCATCCGGGCTGATGTCTCGAAGAGCGCTTAGCTCATCATTAACGAACGCAACAAATTTGCCGAGCTCCGCGCTCAGGGCGTAACGCTTTTTCGTGCAGGCTTCGTCATAGTAAGGTTTGTCGCCGCACTGCTTGTTCCAAGCCGCAACCTTATCCGCTAGTTTTGCGCTCTGCTTAAAAATCAGCGCCGTAAGCGGGAGTGCGAAGAGAGAGGGGATGAGAATCAGGGCCAGAAGAAAGGTGAGAAGTCGTTTTTTCACGGGGTTTCACCATTCATACGTTCGGTTGCCGGACTTCTTTCACAGTCCTCGCTGTTTTCGCGGCTCGGAATGCCGAGCAAGGAGGGAAAACGTGCGCGATGCAGGGTTCGAACCTGCGACTTCTTGCGTGTGAAGCAAGCGCTCTACCACTGAGCTAATCGCGCCCAAAGGAGGTAGAAATTAGAAAGGAGAATGTAGAAAAGACAAGTCGCAGGTGCGAGCCGATCTTCGCACAACGAGAAGCAGCGGACGCCGCAGCGCGGCGTCCCTACCATGAATCAGACAGCGGCGAGGCTTTCGTCCACTAGGCAGAGAAGACGTTTGATCTCGAACGGCTTGGTCAAATAATTGGACGCGCCAGCCTGAAGCATGCGCTCGATCTGGCTCGGCGTGATGTCGGCGCTGAGCACGATAACGGGAACACCGGCGGTCGCCGGATTATTCTTCAACCGCGTCAGGACCGCGCTGCCGTGGATGTCCGGCAGATTGAGATCGAGAAGAACCAGGGCCGGGTTGCGCTGACTGGCGAGACTGATCCCTTCTTCGCCGGTTGGAGCCCAGATGAGTTCGATGTTTGCGCGATCTTCCAGGATCCGCTGGACCAGGTGAAAGTTACCTTCGTTGTCTTCGATCTGGAGAATGGTGCGCACCCGGGAGCTGCCCGACGCCGGCCCGGCCTGTGCCGGCAGGTCGGTGCCCGGAGTTTCATACGGCACAGATCGTTCCAGTTCGGTAATCAGGGTCATGAGCTGATGGCCGGCCATCGCGATTTCGTTTAACTCGGCGAGGTCGGATTTGCAGGTGGCACTGAGAACGTCACTAAAGCCGAGAACGGCCGTTAACGGGCCGCGGAAATCGCGCGCGAAATCGCGCATTTTTCGATGCATTTCATCGCGCACATGCGCCGCCGCCGCCTGTGTTTCGCGCAGTTGTGCGTGCAATTGCGCAATTTTTCGGTTGGCAAGTTCCAGCTCGTGTTCGGGGTTATGAGAAATTTCAGACATGCTAGTTAAGGCGCTGCCATCTGCAGACCGGAAGCGTCGTCGGCATAATCGAACTTCAGCTTCTTGGACATGTCGATGTCGCGACGCATTTTGGTTTTGTGGGTGGAATAGATCAGAGCGCTTTCCTCGGTGATTTCGTCGGCCTCGTAAGCCTTGAGCAACGATTGATCGAAGCTGTGCCACCCGTGGATTCCACCGGCTTCAATGATTTCCTGGTAGGTTCTGTTCTCCCCTTCGCCGTAAATGAGGGTCTCGCGTGTGCGCAGGCTGCTGCCCATGATTTCGGTGACGAGGAGGCGCCCGCCGCTCCGCCGGCTGACGAGACGCTGACTGATGACGTAGCGGAGCGTTTCGGCGAGGCGTTCGCGAACCTGTCTTTCCTCTTCGTTGGCAAACATGCCAATAATTCGCCCGATGGTCTGCCCGGCATTGATCGTATGAAGCGTGGCGAAGACAAGATGACCGGTCTCGGAAGCGGTCAGTGCAATTTCCATTGATTCCCGGTCGCGAATTTCTCCCACCAGGATCACCTTGGGCGCCTGGCGCAGGGCGGCGCGCAGACCGCTCGCGAAGCTCGGGAAATCTTTGCCGAGTTCGCGCTGACTGAAAGTGGCCTTGGCATGCACGTGCAGAAACTCAATCGGATCCTCCAGCGTGACGACATGCACTTCCTGCGTTTGGTTGAGTTCATTTAGCATGGCGGCCAGGGTCGTCGTTTTGCCGCTGCCCGTTCCGCCCGTGACAAAAACGATGCCTGTCTTCTCGGTGACGATTTCCTGAAAAATGGGAGGCAAATCGAGTTCGGCCAGGCTTGGGACGAGCGATTGCAGCCTCCGCATGACGATAGCGTGCTGGCCATTTTGCTTGTAAACGTTCACGCGAAACCGTGCGCGGTCGGCCAGTGCGTAACTTAAATCGCACGATCCGTTCGTTTCGAAGTCCGTTTCCTGGCGCGGTTTTCCGTCGATCAAAAGCCGGGCCATTGACTCGACGTGCGCAGGTTGCAGGACTGGGTCCGGACCTTCCATCGGCAGTCCTTCGAGCCGGCCGTCCCGCTCGATCTGCGGGGGTTTCCCGGTCACAAAAACGAAATCGGAAGCCGTGCTGCCGGCAAAGCTCAGCATTGCCGCCAGAATTGCGTCCAGGTCTTCTTTGTTCATCCGAGGTGAGGTAGCCCGCCGGGGGAGCCGATCTGCGGAGCAGATCGCCGGGGCAAGCACAATTCGATGCAGGAAACGTTCCAAAATCAGGCCTGAGGCTCGTTTTTTTACAGAAGGAAACGAAGAGAACGAAGGATTCGGAAAACGGGAGAAAACCTTTGAGACCTTTGACATCTTCTGTCGGATTGGATGTTGCTGACTCTGGCCTCCGATTTCCGACCGCCGTTCCGCCAACCTTGCTCTGCGACGGCAGCGACTTTATAGAAGGGAATGTCCGAACATAAAGTGAATCTCAGCTGGGTGCGCGGTGACGCGCCGTTCGATTATCAAAAGTATCCGCGCGACCATACCTGGAAGTTTGACGGCGGCCATGAAATGCAGGCGTCAGCCGCGCCGGTTTATTTGGGCAACCCAAAAAACGTCGATCCCGAAGAGGCATTCGTGGCGGCGCTTTCGAGCTGTCACATGCTTAC
>JBEEHC010000220.1:0-3709 GCA_041167205.1 Verrucomicrobiota bacterium | reverse complement strand
CATGAGGAAACTGCACGAGCAGATTGGCCTGGTCGACGACATTGTCGCGCTCAACAGCATGACGGTGGAGCTGGGTGACAAGCTGTTCGGCAAGGGATTGTATGGCGACGCTCTGGAATGTTACCGGGCGGCCTTTCCGCGCGAACAAATCATCCGGTTGCAGAGCGAGCGGCTCGCGGCCATGCAACGCCGGATTGACGAGAACCTCGTGGTCGGACGCGCCGATCCCTCGCAATTTGGGCAGATTGCGGCCCGGAACAACCAGCTCAAAGCGGCGCTGGCCCGCAGCCGGCAACTTTTGGATGAATTCCAGAAATTGCCATCGGTCACGCCGGCCATTTACATCAGGATGGGGCGTTGTTTTTACGAGACGGATCACAAGTGGGAGTCGGTCGTTGTGTACCAGGAAATCGTCGATCGTTTCACCAATGTGGTCGAGCGGGAGCCGGCACTTTTTGGGTTGATCGTGTCGCTGGCGGAGGTGAATCAGGCGCAAAAAGCGGAGGAGCGCTGCGAACAATATCTGCGCGATTTTAAAACCGGACCCAACGTGGACACGGTCGGCTACATGCTGGGTGCGGTCGCGTTGCAGGCCAATGATCCGCGCACGGCGGAAACCCATTTCGGCCGCATGCTCGATGCGCAACCGAAGAGCCCTTTTCGCGAGCAAATGCGTTACCTGCTGGGCAACGCCAAGTTCATGGAGGCCAAGTATGACGAGGCGACGGCCGAGTATAAAAAATACCTGAGCGAATTCCCCAAGGGCCAAAGCGTGGAGGATGTGAACTATCGTCTCGCGCTCACCGCCCTTTTCGCAGGCAAATATCAGGAGGCGATGGATCAGCTGCACAGTTATTTGCAGAAATATCCCAGTGGCCAATATGCGAGCGACGCGAAGTATCGCCTGGCCGTCTGCAAGTACGCCGCCACCAATCCGACGCTTTATGATGAAGTGATCAAGGATTGCAAAGCGTGGGAGAGCGAATTCCCGAAAAACCAGCAGCTCGGCGAAGTGCTCGCGCTCCTGGCCGATGCCTATGCTGCGAGCGATCACGAGAACGACGCCATCTCCATCTACGTTCGCTCCTATCAAACCGCCACCACCGACGAGGTCATGAATTATTCGCTCTTCGCCGCGAGCAAACTTCTGCAAAAACGCGGCGAGTGGGACAAGGTCGGCAACCTCTTTAACGAATTCATCCAGCAAAAGCCCGATAACCCGACCGCCATCTCCGCGCTCTATTGGATCGGCAAAGCCAAATCGCACGAAGGAAAAATCGACGAGGCGAAAAAGATCACGGCCGACACCATTAAAAAATACATTGGCGATCCGCGGCGCGAACCGGTCGAGCTGCTCCTGACGCAACTCGCGCAGCTTTGCGTGAAAAAGAAAAAGGTCGAGCCGGCCGAGGAAGGCGCCGCGCCCACCGCGACCCCGTCGGAAACCGATCCCGGCGCCGAACTGGATGCCTTGTTCGGATCGGCCGGGACCGATATGGCTGCGACGGCGCGCGCGCGCATTTTGTTCGCCAAGGCGGAACTCGCCCGCCTTCGCCGCCAACCAGCCGAGGAAGAAAAGAACATCGCCAGGATTGCCGAGTTCGCTCCGCAGGATTTGAGTCCGCTTTTGCTGGGACGGGTCGGCGACTACCTGTTAGGCAAGGAGAAACCCGATCAAGCCACGCGCTTTTATCAGCACCTGATGGAGGAATATCCGAAGAGTGAGAGTCTCGATTTCGCCTACAACGGGCTGGGCGAGATCGCCCTCCAAAAAAACGATTTGCCGGTTGCCTTGCATTATTTTACCGACGGGACCGACAAGATTGTGGGTTCGCAAAAAATGAAAGAGTTGAGCGTTGGCAAAGGGAAGACCCTCCTCGCCCTAAACCGGCTGGATGAAGCCAAGAAAGTCTTCGAGCAGGTGGCATCGGTCCGGGAATGGCGCGGCGAATCGACGGCCTTCAGCGTTTTTTCGTTAGGCGAAATCGAGGCGAAACGGCAGCGCTGGCCCGAAGCCAACGCTTATTACCAGCGCGTCTATGTCGGTTACCAGAAATTCCTGCCCTGGGTCGCGAAAGCCTATCTGCGCAGCGCCGAAAGCTTCGAAAAAATGGGCAAATCGCAGGAAGCGGCGAACACCTACCGCGAGCTTTTGCGCAACGAAAAACTGTCGAATTTCAGCGAAGCGGCTGAAGCGCGGAAACGTCTCGCCGCCATGGGGCAACAAGGATAATGAAATCAGAGGACAGAGGTCAGAAGTCAGCCATCAGGTCCCTCCTGGTCGTGTTTGTCGTCATGCTCGCCATCTCCGGACCGGTGAACGCGCAGACGATCACTTTGAAGTCGGGCCAAAAAATCGAGAGCCTCGGTTTGCGGCGCGAACGTGACATGATCATGGCCAAAGTGCAGGTGGGCACCGGCAGCGGCGAGGTCGGTTACCATGTTGCGCAAATCGCCCGGGTTGAATTCCCTGAACCGCAGGGATTGAAAAATGCCGCCGGATTGGTCGCGCAAGGACAGGCGGCCAAAGCGCTGGCCGAAATCGATCAGGTCGTTAACTACTACGACGCTTTCAAGGAGGTGCCGGGCGCGTGGTGGGCGCAGGCCGCGCTCGTCAAGGTTTCGGCTCTCGCGGCTCTGCATCGCGACCCCGAAGCGGACGCGCTCGCCCTGGAAATTCAAAAGGCCGCAACCGATCCGGAAACGGGGCTCGGCATCCAGGTGCGTTTGTCAGCGGGGCTGGTGCGCCGGAAAGAATTCGAAAAAGCCATCGCGGTTTGCGACGCCGCCATTAAACAAAGCAATGACCCAGCCGTCCTGGCCGATGCGTGGCTGAACAAGGGCCACGCCTTGTTCGCGCAGAAACAATGGGACAGCGCGCTGCTCGCCTATTTGCACGTTCCGGTTTTCTACAATGATGAGAAGGGCGCTGTCCCGGCGGCCTTATTGGGAAGCGCGCACGCTTACTGGCGGCTCGACGACGGAGCCCACGCCCGCAAATCTTTAAATGAACTGATCGCTGCCTATCCGAAATCGGCCGAAGCAGCGGTTGCGCAATCGGAGTTGCCCAAGATGCAGACTCCCTAACGAGCAGAAGAATAGACTTATGAAACGAAAACTTCCCTACCTTGGAGCCCTGGTATTTATCGCCATCTCGATTGCGGCCTCGCCCGCCTTTGCGCAATCGCCCGCCCCCGCGGGTGACGCGATTCGGTCGAAAACACTTTGGGAACAGATCAAAGAAGGCGGCTGGGTCATGTTCCCGATCGGTCTCTGCTCGATCGCGACGCTCTATCTCATTGGTGACGGCGTCATGCGCACGGCACCGAATCGCGTTGTCCCGACCGAACACGAACAAAAAGTGAAGGAACTTTTCCGCAACGGCGATTACGTCGCAGCCTACAAATATTGCAAAGAAAACCCGTCGCCTTTGACCAATGTCCTGCGCGCTGGCATCGGCCTGCTCGGCGAAGGCAAGGAAATCGCGGAGGAAGGAATGCTCGGAGAGCTGGCCAAGGAAAACTCCAGCATGCAGACCTACATCAGTTACCTCTCGGTCATCGGCGTGTGCGCACCGATGATCGGTTTGCTCGGCACCGTGACCGGTATGATTCGCGCCTTCGGCACCCTTCACACCGCCGGGATCGGAGATCCATCGGCCCTCTCCGGCGCCATCGGCGAGGTGCTGGTCGCGACCGCGAGCGGCCTC
>JBEEHC010000219.1:0-18295 GCA_041167205.1 Verrucomicrobiota bacterium | reverse complement strand
AAACAACTCGATGCTCGCCTCGAGGTCGCAGTCTACAAGAAAAACATCAAGGGTCAGGAGTTAACCTTAGCCGGAACGCTTGACTTTGCGCAGGGTCCGGCAGGGCAGAAAATCGACCTTCAAGTGGACGCCAAGTATGAACTGGGCGACAACGGCGAGCTTATCTTCCGCGCAGACGTAACGGATGATAATGGAAGCCTCAATTACAATCTCATGCTCGAAGGCAAGTACCGCGTCCGCGACGGCAACGTCGCTTTTCTCATCAAGCTCGGTCGCAAAGACGATAAGAACAGCCTCCAGCTTGATTTAAGCGGAACCTTCGGAAACGACAAGGTCAAGGCGCACCTTAGTGCTCTGCTACGGCAGACCGAAGCAGGAAAGATGGAATTTGAAGTTAACTTCGACGTCAGCGTGAAATTCGTGGCGGGCAAGCTGATCAAGCCTTCCGAGCCCGTCGTGGTCCCCTGAAACGGATAGTTGCCTGGTCCAAGGGCGATACCGCCCACCAGTTAAGATCCCCGCCTCCGACAAACTGGCCGAGAAAGCGATTGAGCTGATTTCTGTAGGGTGGGTCGCTCGCCTCACCGAAAGTGCGTTGCAAAAAGCTCGGGCCTACGCTCTCTTTGTCGCACTCAATGCAGCTCACTCTCCTAAAATCCAAGATTCATCGCGCGGCGGTGACGGGCGCCAGTTTGCACTATGAAGGCAGCCTCACCGTTTCCGCGGATATTGCCGAGATGGTCGGCCTCCTTCCGTACGAGAAAATCCTCGTTGGGAATCTCCAGAATGGAGAGCGCTTTGAGACCTACGTGATCTACGGTACAGCCGGAATGGGTCTGATCGAATTGAATGGGGCGACGGCTCGTCTCGGGACAATTGGCGATCGGCTGACCATCATGAGCTTCGCGCGATTGACCCTGGAGGAAGCGAAGACACATCATCCGCGTGTCGCTGTGCTCGATGCTCAAAACCGGGTCGTTCGTTGCGAAGAAGCTAAGACTAAGGTGGGGCGGAGCGAACGAGAACTGACGATAGCGGGCGAGTAAGCGTTTCCCGCTGTAGCCGCGGCCCTGCGGGCCGCGTTTGTACGGCGTGGCTAGCCCCTCACGCGGCCTACAGGGCAAGCCCTGGCTCTATGCTGAAGCTAGCAACGAGCTTTTCGCCCGGGGCGATCTTCTGAATGCCCTCTTTGTTTTCGAACGCGCGCTGTTCGTGATGGTCGGTCAAACCCCAGCACGGCTCGACACAGAGAAATGGCCCGCCATCGGACCACAATGTCAGGTAAGGGACACCGCTTAGATCCAGCAGGACGCCTCGCCCGGTCGGCGGATCCGCATAAGTGAAGAGGCGATCCGGAACGTCGACCAGTTCGAGAATGTACGAACCCTTTAGATTGTCCTTCGCGAATGGCATCTCACCTCCGGCGAACCGAATGTCCTCCGTCTCGCCGCTCAGGTAATTTTCAGGAGAGAAATGGCGCCGGTAAAGACCGGCCGGCATCTCGAACCGGAACGAGTCGAAGGAAGTGGAGGCA
Organism: Verrucomicrobiota bacterium; assembly: GCA_041167205.1. GTDB lineage: Bacteria > Verrucomicrobiota > Verrucomicrobiia > Chthoniobacterales > UBA10450 > AV80. The sequence goes on along the minus strand of JBEEHC010000219.1, from coordinate 16,761 downwards.
AATCCGGGATGCAGGCCGAAACCGACATGCGCGGTTAATCCAGGTTCGTCGTTCGTCAATTCAAACGAAACGGAAATGCGCGTGCCTTCAATCCGGTAAGTCAGATCGAGCGAGACCCGAAGGGGATACTCCGTCGGCGAAAAATCCGCTGGAGTGATGCGGTAGGTTAGCTCGTCGTCGCGCTCCGATTTCACCAGATGCCACACCTTGCCGCGCAGAAAACTGTGGGTGCCGCCGCGGATTTCATGACCGCGGTAAAGCGTGCGCTCATTTTTGATTCGGTGGAGATAGTAACCCATCACGGTGGCGTGATTCGCCCAGCCTTTCGCGGGCGGACCGATTTCGTTGTCGCGATTCAGGAAGCCGACCCATTCCCCAGTGGGAGCGCGCCGCGCGACGCTGATCAGCTCCGCGCCGAGACGCGACACAATGAGACGAAGTCCGTTTTCTTCGTCCGTCAGAACATCGAAGAGACGGTCGCCCTGCTTATCTTCGCGATGCGAAAACTTCACTGCGGATCAGGGGAACAACCCGCGGGCGTGCTTGGCTTTCATGACCCGCTCGACTCCGATCGCCATCGCCGAGGTCCGGTGCGAAACCTTATGCGCTTTCGCGCGTCTAATGACCTGGGTAAACGAGTGTTCAAGGATGCGGAAAAGTTTGTCGGTCACTTCCGTCTCCGTCCACATGAAGGCCTGCAAGCCCTGCACCCATTCGAAGTAGGAGACGATCACGCCGCCGGCGTTGCAAAGAATGTCGGGGATGACGAAGACATCTTCCCAGCGCTCGTTGAGAATGAGATCGGCCTCGGGGGTGGTGGGCCCGTTCGCGCCTTCCGCGAGGATCCGGCATTTCAATTTCGCGGCATTCGATGCGTTGATGACACGATCGACCGCGGAGGGCACGAGCACGTCGCAAGGCTGGATGAGGAGCTCGTTCGGATCGATGCGGTCGCCTTCGTTGAAGGCGCGCAGGTTTCCCTTTTTCAGGACGTGCTGTTCCGCCTTCGCAACATCGATGCCCTTTGGATTGTAGAGGGCCACAGTGGCGTCGCTAATGCCGACGATCTTCATGCCTGTGTTGAGCGCGAGCGATAATGCCGCCACGGAGCCGACGTTGCCGAAGCCTTGCACGATCGCGGTGCATTTTTTCGGATCGAGCTTCAACATGTCCGTCGCGCGTTCGATCAGATAAACCACGCCGCGGCCGGTTGCTTCGCGGCGGCCTTCCGTCCCGCCAATCGAGACCGGTTTGCCGGTCACGATTTCGTTCACGCAGTATCCCTGATAAACCGAATAGGTGTCCATGAACCAGGCCATGACCTGCTCGTTCGTGCCCATGTCGGGGCCCATGATATCGGTATGCGGACCGACGAACGGAATCATCTCCTGCATGTAACGTCGCGAAACGGCTTCGAGCTCGTTGCGCGAGAGCTTGGTCGGATCGCAGGCGATGCCCCCTTTTGCGCCGCCGTAGGGCAAATTGGCCAGCGCGCATTTCCAACTCATCCACATCGCGAGCGCGGCGGTTTCTCCCATGGAAAGAGAGGGGGCGAAGCGCGTGCCGCCTTTTGTGGGGCCGAGGGTGAGGTGATGTTGCACGCGATAACCCTGGAAAGTCTGGACGGTGCCATCGTCCATGTGAATCGGGAGCGTGACGGCGATGGCGCGCTTCGGGAACATGAGCCGATCTCGATCGTTGGTCGGGATGTCCAGATAATCGGCGATGACCTGGAACTGGTCGCAAGCCATCTGAAACACGTCGTCGTTGTAAATGCTCATAAAGAGAGACCGGGAAGGTAAAATACCCGGGAGAAATATTCAGGTGCTATTTGCGCCGGGAAAGTGGGGGTCGTCAAATTGAATCACAGGCAGGGACGGCTCTCCGCCGCCGTCCGACTTTTGCATTGCGTCATTTCGCGACGAAATTCGTCGGACGCCTCGGAGATGCGTCCCTACCGATGAAGAGCAAACGCAAGGTTCGGATCGAAACCCTGGCGGTGCACGCCGGACACGCCATTGATGCGGCGACAGGAGCAGTCGCGGCGCCAATCCATTTGTCCACAACCTTCGAGCGCAATCCGGAGGGTGGTTATCCTCACGGATACAGCTACGGGCGTAGCGGGAACCCAACGCGACAGGCGCTCGAAGAAGGTCTGGCGGCGCTGGAAGGAGGAGAGGACGCGGCCGCATTTGGTTCCGGCTTGGCCGCGTCCAGCGCAATCCTGCAAGCGCTCGGGCCTGGCGATCATGTTGTCGCGCCGACCGACGTTTATCACGGGATGACGAAGTTGCTGCGTGAGATTTTCATTCGGTGGGGCCTCGAAGTGAGCTTCGTCGATATGACGAAGCCCGATGAGATCAAGCAGGCGGTGCGGCCACTGACAAAACTATTCTGGGTTGAAACACCCTCGAATCCGCGGCTCAAGATCACCGATATCGTCCGTGTCGTGGAGATGGCCCACGCCGCTGGCGCCATCTGTGCCTGTGATAACACTTGGGCACCGATCGTGCAGCGACCGTTCGATCTCGGCGCTGATCTGGTGGTTCACGCAACTACGAAATATTTAGGCGGCCACTCCGATGTGACCGGCGGAGTAGTGATTGCAAAAACGAAGACGGAATTTTTTGAACGCGTCCGAGAGATACAAACGACGGGTGGCGCGGTCCCCTCGCCTTTCGATTGCTGGCTGATTTTGCGCGGAATGCGCTCACTGCCGTGGCGCATGCGCGCACACTCGGAGAACGCAATCAAGGTCGCGACCTGGCTCGCCGACCATCCGCGCGTCGAAGCGGTCCATTATCCGGGACTGGAATCGCATGCCGGGCATGAGATTGCAGCGCGGCAGATGAGTGCCTTCAGTGGGATGCTCTCGTTCGAGGTCCACGGCGGTCGCGAAGCCGCTCTCGCCGTGGGGGCGAAGACAGAGATTTTTATTCGCGCGACGAGCCTGGGCGGCGTGGAAAGCTTAATCGAACATCGCGCCTCGATCAAAGGTGAGGATCCGCGCACGCCGCAGGGGTTGCTCCGGCTTTCCATTGGACTGGAGCATCCGGATGATTTGATCGAGGATTTGGCGGAAGCGTTATCGTAGCGAAAGCCGGGAGCAATTGACGCGACGGAGCATCTCCATCTGCTTTTAGGAACGGAGGCGGCTGAGCCGGCCACGGACCAGCAGGACAACATCTCGCAATTCCGCGACGTGCAGGAGATAAGCTGCGCCGAAGAATGCGGCGCCGCCAACAGCGATGGTGACCGTTAGACCGAAAAGTTTTCGCCACGCACTCGTGCCGACGTGGGAGAAGAAAATGAAGTGTTGCGCCAACAGGCAGATCACCGCCAAGAGCGCGCCGGCGATGAGCAATTTGGCCAGCGTCTTGATCATGGCGCCAGTTTCGAGGCGGCCGGTATAGCGCCGCATCATCGTGTAGAGCATCAGAAAATTCGAGAACGCGACGAGACTGGTGGAAAGGGCGAGACCGCGATGGCCAAGCCCGAGGCGAAAAGTGAAGAAGTAGTTCAGGCAAAAATTGATCGCGATTGAACAGAGACTGACGAGCATCGGCAGGTGCCGCTTGTCCAGCGCGTAAAAAGCGGGAGCGAGAACCTTGTCCGCCGAGTAGGCCACGAGGCCGACCGCGTAACAGCGCAACGCCAAGGCCGTTTGTTCCGTGGCGAAGGCGGTGAAGCGCCCATGCTCGTAAATCAAGCTAATGATTGGGTTGGCCAGGATAATCAGCCCAATGGCCGAGGGAATGGTCAGCAACATCACGAGCCTGATCGCGTGCGAAAGAGCGCCGCGGAATTCAACCATGTTGCCGAGCGCCGCGCTGCGCGAAACGAGTGGGAGTGCCACTGTCGCCACGGCGACGCCGAAAATTCCAAGCGGCAATTGCATGAGGCGAAAGGCGACATTGAGCCAGGTCATGGCGCCATCACCCAAGGCGGACGCGAACCCGCTGTTCACCGCGACGTTCACCTGCACCGCGCTGGCTGCGATGGTCGCGGGGCCCATCAGGGCCAGGATCGTGCGCACTCCGGGATCGCGCCAATTGAAGTCGGGCCGGAAACGAAAACCAACCCGGCCTAACGAAGGCAGCTGCACCAGAAGCTGGAGCAAGCCGCCGATGAGCGTCGCAATGGCAAGTCCCACAAGGCCTCGCTCCCCGAAATGCGGGTGTCGCCAATCGGCCTGCGGCTCCAGCCAGTAGCACAACGCTAGTCCGCCGATGATGGAGCCGAGATTGAAAAAGCTCGAGGCCATCGCCGGCATGCCAAAAACGTTCTTCGCGTTGAGCATCCCCATGACGAGCGCGGCGAGGGAGACGAGCAAAATGAACGGGAACATGATCCGCGTCAGTTGAATGGTGAGCGCGGCCTTTTCGCTTGGAAACCCGGGAGCGAGAATATGGATAAGGACCGGCGCACCGATGATCCCGAGCACCGTCAGCGCGCTCATGAAAACGAGGGTGAGCGTCGCTACCTTGCTGGCGAGGCGCCAGGCGGAAGCATCGCCGTCGGTGGCGATGCGGCGCGAAAAGGTCGTGACGAAGGCGGTCGAGAGAGCGCCTTCCGCGAAAAGATCGCGCAACATGTTCGGCGCGCGGAACGCGGTCAGAAATGCGTCCATATTGCGCGAGGCGCCGAAAAGCGCCGCGAAAACCACTTCGCGGATGAGGCCGAGCACCCGGCTGCACAAAATGGCGATGCCGACGATGCCGGTCGCGCGCGTGCTCACGCGCTGGTTCGGACTCGCGGTCGCTGTCACGGACGCAACAGAACAGCGGAGTGGCAACTTACGAAAGCGAAATCAATGCCGGACGCTCGCCGCGGGCAAGCGCCTGTCGGTTGGTTCAGGCGCTTAGCACAAGCGCCTCTACATTCAGGGATCGGCCGGGCTCTTCGCGATCTTTGGGACCAGAAAGCGCTGATAAACAAACGAGGCGACGATGAGAATGATGGCGACGCCGATGAACGCGCCGATGCGATAGAGCTGACTGAGATTTCCCAGATCATGCAGGAAGAGTTTGAGGAGCGTGACCAAAAGAAGGGCGACGCCGGCGTAACGCACCCAGCCGGTTTTTTGTTTCATGCCAACAAGAAGAAGCGCAAAGGCGAAGAGCGCCCAGGCAATGGAATAGGTCATGTCGCGCGCAAAATTGCCCGAGAACGAGAACGTGAGGGTGGGCCCGACGGAAAAATAATCGGCGATCTCGATATTCAGGAGCAGGAAGGTGAGAATCGCGCCTAACGAGTTCAGAAGGGTCGGCGCCGCCCGTTCGAAAGGCGATTGCCGTGGAGCGCGAAAGAGCCACGCGCCGCCGCACAGGAAGAAGATCGGCAGACCGTAACCGTAGAGGTACCAGTTCCAAATCGGAGTCGAACTCCGCCGATGATATTCGAGGACCGCGGGATTCAAAGCCAGGCGGATGAAGGCGAGACAGAGCAATCCGACGCCGACATAACGCAAACCTCGATGCGGCACGACACGGAACAACCAAAGAAGAGCGAAGCCTTCGAACGCCCACCCTAACGTGATCCATTCGCGCTCGAATTGAATGGGGAAAATAAGACTGACGAAAAACAGCGCTGCGCCAGCTTGCCAGGCGAGGCGCGCATCCCCGGATGCTGGGGCCACTTGTTTTTTCTTCACTAGGAAGAAGGTGCCGACGGCATACGGGAGGACGAAGGCGGCCGGGATCAATCCGTTGCGCAGGTTCGGAAATGTAGTGCAGATGACTTCGTAGATCAGCCAGAAATGCAGTGGCCCGGACACCGCGCCGATGGCCCACGGTAAAGGCCTGCGCTCTTCCGTGGTGAAAAACGGATAGCCCAGAAAGAGCACGAAAAATCCGACCTGCCAGCCCAGGGCGAGCGCGCCGTAATTGGGCGTGAAATGGAGGGCCTGCCATTCGCGTTCGACGGCCCAGGTGAAAGCCAGCGCGATCAGCGCAACCCAGCTCGCGCGCGACATGACACCGAGTCCGAGGAGAAGGGCTGCAAGAAAAAATGCGGTGATGAAGAAAGCCGTGGGATCCACGATCGGCAGCTTCGCGATTGCCATGAGCAAGAGCAGAAACGGCATCGAAGCCGCGAGCGCGGGAATGTTCCGCCGAATATTCTCCGAATCGGGGAAGAACCTGCGAGCCGCGAAAAGCGCGGCGGAGAAAAAGAAGGTGGCGGAACCGGCGGCGACGATCAAGAATCCACGGAGATCAATGCCGGACGGGGCCATCTCGATCCACAAGGCCGCGGCGAAGATCGTCACGATCAAGGCCAATGCGACCGCCGGGAGCGAACGGCGGATGAATGCCACCGCGATCGCGATGAAATCGAGAACCAGAACGCACAGCCAGACGGCCGTCGACGTTTCGTTTTTTCCCACGCAGAGGCAGATGAGCACGAGCGGAAGCAGGGGCGCGTAACCTTGCCACGCCGCGCTCTTGGAAACCGCCGCACCAGGTCCTGGCCAGAATGCGAAACCCGCGTGTAGAAGAGCGAAGACGACATAGCCGCCCAGCCCCCACCAAAGCAAGGCGTCGTTCAAGTAACTCACTGTCCAGCTCGCGAGGAGGACAAAGACGAGAAAGCCGCTGATGGGTGCGAGCAACGCGGTTGCTTTCGAGCGAAGGAGGACAAGCGCAAGCAGACCCGCCTCCGCCAGAAAGGCGAACGTGAAAAGAAAACCGGGCCGGTGAGCAAGGGCCCAATAGGAAAGAAAACAGAAGGCCGCCGCCAGAGCGGTAAAGCCAATCAAGATCACCGCGCGAGCCGCCCAGTTCGCCGTCGGATTGGTGCGGCGTTGCAGCGCAAAGATCGCGAGAAACTGCGCTTCGAAACCGAGAAAAACGACGAACGCGATATCCGCTTTCGAAGATTCGAAAAACTTAAAAGCCCAGCCGAATTCGATGAGCACCGTGCCGGCCGCCGCGAGCAGAATCAGATAATCCCAGCGCTTACGTAGAGCAACGGCGGCGACGCCGATGTTCAGCACCGCGATGTAGCCGAAGAGCGCGGTCGGATTATCGACTCCGGTTGAAAGCAGGACCGGCGTTAGAAATCCACCGAGCAGACCGAGGATCACGATGACCTGCGCGTTCATGCGGACAGCCAGGAAAAATGCCGCACCCGTCACGATCGCCATGGAAATGAACGCGGGAACGAGTGCGATCAGATGGTAGAAAACGTGCGCCGCGAAAATATTCCCGTAGAGAACCAGAACGCCGGTCGCGCAGAGGCTCTGGCCGGAGACGCGGTAGCGTCGCGTCGCAGTCAGCCAGCCGGTCACAATAAGGGCAAGCCCGACGACCGTGCCTATCACCACCCGCATGGCCGGCGTGATCAGGTTGTTTTCGAAGGAGTACTTCACCAGGAAGACGATCCCGAGAAAGAGCACGAAGCCGCCGATCCACGCGAAAAGCTTAACCCCAAAAAATGCTTCCCAATCGATCGCGGCCCGTGCGGGGCCTGGCGGAGCCGGAGGTACAGATTTCACGGACGGCAGCGGTGGTGGCACACTGGGGGCCACCTTTGGCTGCGCGGGTTCTGGAACGACTGGCGGCGGCGGCGAAACCTGCAGTGCGACCGCGCGCGGTATAGTTGGGCTCGGCGGCGGCGAGATCGTCTCTGACATGGTTGTACTCGTCGCGGTCTGAACGGCAGCCGCTGGCGCAACCACCCCGCGATCGCGCAATTCCAGCGCCCCGATGCGACTGCCCAACTCGCGCACGGTTTTCTTCAGTTTGTGGATCTCCACCACGCCCGCCACGATCAGAACGATCGGCAGCAGCAAGACAGCCAGACCAAGGCAAATATATGCGTCGTCCGCAGCCGCCAGTGTCACGGTGTTGAGATAGACGCCGATCATAATCCGGTCGGAAACTCCAAAAATTCCCATGGCAAATCGAATCGGTCCGCCAGATGCGCCGCCAGCGCTTTCACGCCAAAAGTCTCCGTCGCGTAATGTCCGCCGAGGAGCAGGTTGATCCCGAGCTCTTCCGCGGCCACGGCTGCCCAATGAGGCGCTTCGCCGGTGATGAACGTATCGATGCCTTCCTGTGCGACGGCATAAATTTCCGAGCCGGCTCCCCCGGTTATCAGAGCGATGACTTGCGTTTGCTCTGGCCCCGTGGCGAACAGTTTCACCGGGCCGCCTAACGAGTGCTCGAGCTTGCGCGCAAGTTCCGCAGGCGAAACCTGCGCCTTCACTTTGAGCCCGACACATTGTCCCTTCTGCTCAAAAAACGGTTCGGTGTTTTCAAAACCGAGCGCGCTCGCGAGGTGCGCGTTGTTGCCTAGCACCGAATGGATATCGAGCGGAAGATGCGCGCTGTAGAGGGCCAGGTGGTGCTTGAAAGCGCGTTCCAGCATCCGCCGCCGGCCGCCCGTGATTGGCTGCAGCCCCGGCCAGAACAAACCGTGGTGCACGATGAGGAAATTTATTCCGCGCTCGATCGCCGCGTCGATCGTACGCGTCGAAGCATCGACGGCGGCGCCAATTTTGGTGGCGGCGCCGGAGTTTTCGATTTGCAAACCATTCAGCGCATTGGGCCAGTCTTCGATCTCGCGAACGCACAGGAGATCGCGGCAATAATCCACCAGTTGGGGCACCGTTACCATCGCGTCCTTTCTACTCAACGCGCCGCCGATTGAACAGCGGGTTGTGAATCAGGACCGGCTGATTCTTTATCCGGCCGGAAACGACCACCCGTCATCCTATTGGAGAACATCCAGCACAAGACGATCCGCCAGAAGGTTCTTGCCGTAAATGACTGGAACTCCGCACGAAAAACGATGCGTGCTGTCCCCAGAGTTTTCTGGGCCGTGATCGCACTGATCGAGTGGCTCCGAGTCGGCCACGGCCCACCGGGCCGGAGCTACAACACGGAATGGCTTGACGAAATCTTTCCGTGTTGTGACCGTTAGGTCTCTCGATTCAACCAGGGGAAATTTTTGGAATACACGGACGCGCCTGCTTCAGAACCCGCCCTAGCTGCCGATACGATGGAATGCCCGCTTTGCGGACAGGTCCTGCCCAAGGATGCGCAAAGTTGCGATCGTTGCGATTGGGTGCGCGCACCGGACACGGACACGGCGGAGGGCAAGGCGAGCGACCTGGTCGCGGTGATGCTGAGCGTGGTTCCGGGACTCGGGCATGTCTACAAGGGTTACAAAATGCTCGGACTGCTTTTCGTCATCGGTGCGTTCGGCGCAATTTTGTGCGGGGCGCTGGCCGCGACCGCCACAGCCGGATTCGGCCTTGCCTTGATCCCTATCTATTGGTTTGCGGTCATGTTCCACGTCTACGGAATCGAAGATCGCGTCGCTCCCACGACGAAGGACGACGGCGAGGAATACTAGGTTCCGGGTGAGGACAGCGCGCTGCGCTGCCCGCGCACGTCATTCGACAGGTATTCCTCTTCCAAGCCGACCGCCGCAGCAGGCGTCCCTACTTGGGCTGGCTCTCGACGACTGCTCGGTGTATCTCCTCGAGAATCTCGCGCTGGCCGTAACGAAACTTCCAATTCGGATAGTGTTCCTGGAATTTGCGCACGTCGCTGATCCACCAAATGTGGTCGCCGACGCGGTTGCCCTCTTCGTATTTCCAGTCCAGGCGCCGGCCGCTGATTTCTTCACAGAGGTTTATCGCTTCGAGCATGGAGCAATTGCTGTAGCGGCTCCCGCCAATGTTATAAACTTCGCCGGCGCGGGGCGCGCGAATAAAAGCAGCGAAGGCTTCCACGAGATCGGCGCTGTGAATGTTATCGCGCACCTGTTTTCCGCGATAACCGAAGACGCGATATGGACGTCCCGTCACGGTGCAGATCATGAGGTAGGAGAGAAATCCATGCAGTTCCGTTCCCGCGTGGGCCGGCCCGGTCAGGCAGCCGCCGCGAAAACAAGCTGTGGGCATTCCGAAGTAGCGGCCGTATTCCTGCACCAAAATATCCGCGGCCGCCTTTGAGGCGCCGAAAAGCGAATGTTTCGTGCAATCGATGCTCATCGTTTCGGAAATCCCGGGTTCGTACTCGTGGTCCTCGGCAATTTCCCAACGCAAGGGCAGCTCGCGCAACGGCAGCCGATTCGGCGTGTCGCCATAGACTTTGTTCGTCGAGGTAAAAACGAAAGGCGCCTCAGGGCAAACCTCGCGGGCGGCCTCGAGAAGATTCAGCGTGCCGTTCGCATTGACGGTGAAATCGGTCTGCGGATCGCGCGCCGCCCAATCATGCGAAGGCTGGGCCGCGGTGTGCACCACGGCGGCGATGTCGTTGCGATGCTTTCGGAATAATTCAAGAACCCCGTTCGCATCCCGGATATCCAGATCGTGATGTTCATAGTCCGGGACCGTCTTAACGAGCTGGTCGCGCGTCTTCTGCGTCGAGGCCTCCGGTCCAAAGAAACGACTGCGCATGTCGTTATCGATTCCGACTACGCGATACCCTTCTTTCGCGAAATGCTTGACCGTTTCCGAGCCAATCAGGCCCGCAGAACCGGTCACGATGATCTTACGCATGGGAAAACACGAAGCTGGAGTCGTGCCGGGTTCTACGATTCACCGAGAATCCAGGTCAAATCGCCGTCCGCCGCTTCCACGCGCGCCGCGGGATACTGCTGGTCCCCCGCCAGCACCTTCTCGAGCAGAGCCGCGTTTTTGTTGGCGTTCGCCAAGAAACAAATGTGACGGGCCTGGTTGATAAGCGGGAAGGTGAAGGTGATCCGCCAGGCGTCAAATTTTGGAACGAAGTTGGCCACGACCTTGCGAATCTTTTCCTCCAACGCTGCGGTGCCGGGAAACAACGAGGCCGTGTGCCCGTCATCTCCTATCCCGAGGAGAATCAGGTCATGCCGGTAGATCATTTCGCCCCGTTGTGCCGCCAGAAGATCGAGCCCGTCCTGATATTCCCGTGCTGCGACCTGCGGGTCGATTTCGCCGCGCATGCGCGCGATCGATTTCTCCGGAACGGCCGCGGGGATGAAAAGCGATTCGCGAGCCATGCGGAAATTGCTCTGCTCGTCGTTAGGCGGCACGCAGCGTTCGTCGCCAAAAGTAAAAAAAACACGGTCCCAAGGAAGATCCCGCCCAATCCTGGCCAGTTCGGTGTAAACCGGTCGCGGAGTGTTTCCGCCAGAAAGCGCGATGCGGAACTGGTCTCGTTCCGCCAGAGCGGCGCGGGCGCGGTGGAGGATGAACTCGGCCGCGTCGGGCACGAAGTTTCTGGACCGGATAACTTCGCCCTTCATGCTGACAGCGCGGCGGTCAAACCGCGCAATGCGATAAGCCGCGCTTCTCCAGATAGCGCTGGTGGTAATCCTCCGCGGGATAAAAGGTCGGCGCCGGTTCGATTTGCGTCACAATTGGCCGCTTAAAACGGCCGCTCTGGTCGAGGCTCGTTTTTGATTCCTCTGCCGCAGCCTGTTGCTCGGGTGTGTGATAAAAAATCACGGAACGATATTGGTCGCCGACGTCGGGACCCTGGCGGTTGAGCGTGGTCGGGTTGTGATTCGACCAAAAGACGTCGAGCAACTGCTTGTAACTGACGATCGCCGGATCAAATTCCACCTGCACGACTTCCGCGTGCCCGGTCTCGTGACCGCACACATCTTCGTAAGTCGGATTTTCCTTCGTGCCACCCGCGTATCCAACCGTTGCGTTCGTCACGCCGCGCGTGGCTCGGAAGGTCGCTTCAACGCCCCAAAAACAACCGGCGCCAAATGTCGCCTTTTCTGCCGTCATGGTTTCACCATGAAACGAGAAGGGCGGCGGCGCAAATATCGGCGTGGCAAAGATCAACGCCTAACGAGTGTAGTGGGCTTGTTTGTCGGCGGACTGAGCTTCGAGCAATCTTCCACCAGCATCAATTCACACGCGCCGTTGCCGGTGTCCGTTCGGCTGAGAGAGCTGCGCCAGGTGCCAATCTCGGGCCCCGTCGCCTCGACCAGTTCGCCCTCCAGATGAACGAGATCGCCTTGCCGGACCGATTTGCAGAATGACGCGATCGCGGGTGTGGCTGGAATGACATGCAGGTTCGTGCTGTGCGAAATGATTTGCTCGAGCGGGATGGGAGGAGGCAACTGATATTCGTACCAATAGAAGCGCATGCTTTGGCTGATTGTGAGGCGATCGAGGATGGCCTGATCGGACATCGGCCCCCACCCCACCGCGAGATCGACCGGCACCAGCTTCGATTCCCGGTCGTACCCGTAAACCTTCCGGTGCAAGATTCGCCCATCGAGTGAAAAGCGGGCGAGTGGTTTCAAATGATACTGGCCGTGCTCGATCACGGCCTCGCCGTCGCCGATTGTAATTTGGGCGGGTTCAGACTGAATCAGAATACCGACGGGGTAAGTGATCGCGCGATGCAGATATGCGTAGGCAAACCCCGCGAGGGCGATCGTCAGGAAAGCAGAAATGGTTTTCATTCGCGGGCTGGCCTAACGAAGGTCCTGGCGAATCGAAAAGCAGGTTTGGTGCTCATTCGGTCGCCTATTGCACCGAGCTACTGTCATCCTGAGCCGCGCAGACGGCCAAGGACCCCACAACTGCAAATTGCGGCATACCTGGGAGAAAGCCCCGAGCTCCGGTTGCGAGGTCCCTCGCCGTCTGCGCGGCTCGGGATGACAGCTATTGCGACCGGCAATTACATCACCATGCCGCCGTCAACGGTGAGCACCTGCCCAGTGATATATTTGGCTTCCGCGGAAGCCAGATACGCAACTGCACCGGCGATGTCGTCAGGCTGTCCCAGTTTTCCAAGAGGGATTTTTTGCAGGATCGCCTGTCGCACTTCATCGGAAAGCACGCCGGTCATGTCCGTTTCGATCAATCCCGGAGCGATCGCGTTTACGGTAATCCCGCGACTGGCCAGTTCGCGCGCGAGCGATTTCGTCAGACCGATCAAACCTGCCTTACTCGCGGCGTAATTCGCCTGGCCCGCGTTGCCGATCAATCCGATGACTGAGCTGATGTTGATGATCCGGCCGCTCCGCTGCTTGATCATCGGCCTCATCAAAGCCTGCGTGAAATTGAACGCGCCTTTTAAGTTCGTGTTTAGGACGGTGTCCCAATCTTCCACCGACATCCGCATGCTGAGGCCGTCGCGCGTGACACCGGCGTTGTTCACGAGAATGTCCACCCGACCGAAATCTTCCAAGATCTGCACGCCGATTTTTTGCACGGCGGCATGGTCCGCCACGTCGACGGCATAGGCCTTCGCCGCGTCCGCTCGCGCCGCATTGATTTCGTCGGCAGTTTTTTGCGCATTGGTTTCAGTGCGGCTGACGGACGCGACCCGCGCGCCTTCACTTGCCAGGCGCAGCGCGATCGCATGCCCAATCCCCCGCCCCGCGCCGGTAACAACCGCGACCTGATTTTCAAATCTCATAAAGATGTCATTCTGAGCGCGGCATCGTGCGCGCTCAAATCAAAACGTGAAGACGCTCAGAAACGCGACTTCGATGGCGAGTGCTTCCTGGATGTTTCGGCCAAGATGGTCGCGCATTTCTTCCAGACGCCGAATCCGGCGGAGGATTTCTGGCGTCGACAGTTTTCGCGCAAGGATCTGTGTTTGATCGGCAACCGACGGCAGCTCACGCCGGACAACCCCCGTACTGGCCCGAAGCACGTCCGACCACCAGAGAAAGAGCGTTTCAACCAGGCGCGAACGCTGCCACACGTATTGGCTTTCCGTGAGGGCTTTGAAATAATCTTCGCGCTCGTCCAGCCACGCTCCATCCGTGGTGTTCTTGTAGCGCGCCTCATCGCGCTTCAGAGCGGCGGCGTTCTCCTCCTGGATCGCTTCGCGCATCCGAGCGAGCAAACGGTGGAACCCTCGGGCGAGCCGATAAGCGTGTTGCACTCCCTTTGCCGCCGGGGTGGCGACGGTGCCGAGCAGCTCCACCAATTCCTTCTCTTCAACGGACGGCGCCGCTTTCTCTTCCGTCGCCAGCGGCACGGCGATGCAACGAGACAGAATCGTGTCCGGCAGCACTTCCGGTATGGAACTCAACAGGAGCAAGAGCGAGTCGTTAGGCGGTTCCTCCAAAGTCTTCAGAAAAGCATTCGCGGCTTGCGGCTGAAGGCGATCGGCCTCGGCCACGATCGCCACTTTCCGGTGCCCGTTGGTTGTCCGCATCTGCAAGGCATGCTCGAGCGAACGCACCTGATCGATCACGATCCGGCGCGATTTTGATTCCGGTTCCGCCAGATAAACCCCCGGCGGTTGCGAGGTAAAAACGTCGGAGGCGGTTGCGCCGGTCACCAGATTGGAAAGATCGGATGCCAGTCGGCGTTTGCCGCTGCCGGACGGCCCCGATATCAAATAAGCGTGAGCCAGGCGGCCGTGCTCATACGCCCGGCTCAGGTATTCCAACGCACCGTTGCGGGTGAAGGCCATCGATCTTACGGGGCGCGAGCCGCGTCCTCTTTTTTTGGCGGCGACAGCAGCGCGGGGAAACGCGCCGATACTTCACGCCAGATTTCGCTTTCGATGTCATCGGGAGAACCAGCGCCATTGAGGAGGCGAATCCGCGCGGGTTCGCGGCGCGCCAGTTCGCGGTAGCCTTCGCAGACGCGTTCGTAGAATTCGAGCGGCTCCTGCTCCATACGATCGAGAGCATGTGCGGGACGCACGCGTCGCAACATGCGCGCGCGCGCGGTGGCGACATCCACGTCGAGGATGATCGTCAGATCCGGACGGTCACGGCCCACCGCGAAATCATTCAGCGTCCCGACGATGTCCGACTCAAGCTTCCGCGCGACGCCTTGATAGACCGTGGTTGAATCGAAAAAGCGATCGGAGATCACGACCGTGCCTTGCTCAAGCGCCGGCCGGATTGTTTCGCGCACAAGCTGGCTGCGGCTGGCCTCGAAGAGCAACAGTTCGGTCTCCGGTGTCATGGCAAAACTTTCCGGCGCGAACTGGAGGAGATCGCGAATCTTTTCGCCGATGGCAGTGCCACCGGGCTCGCGCGTGATGAGGACGTGCAGTCCCGCCTGTTGGAGGCGCGACGCGAGCCGCTTCACTTGCGTGGATTTCCCGCAACCTTCCGACCCTTCGAATGTGATAAACGCGCCGCGCGACATCAGAGCGAGTGTGAAACACTCAGCCGCAGTTGTCGAATCACGCGTGTTCATCTATTTGATCTTTGCATGAAAAAATTCTGGCTCGTGAAACAGGAACCTTCCGCTTATTCGTGGGCGAATTTCGTCGCGGAGGGCAAAACGTCCTGGACTGGAGTCCGGAATTACACGGCGCGGAATAATCTCCGCGCCATGCGGAAGGGCGACGCAGTGCTTTTCTATCACAGCGTCACAGGGAAGGAAGTCGTGGGGATCGCCAAAGTGGTCCGCGAAGCCTATCCGGACCCGACCGCGACCGAGGGCGATTGGAGTGCGGTGGATCTCGTGCCGGAGAAAGCTTTGGCAAAGCCCGTCACACTCGAGGAGATCAAGCGCAATCCGAGGCTGAAAGGGATGGCGCTCCTGCGTCTGTCGCGGTTGTCGGTCCAGCCAGTGACGAGCACGGAGTTTCAAGAGATTCTCGGGATGGCGCGCTGATGGCAGGGGCGCCGCGCTATGACCGTCCGCCGAGATCGAGTCAACGCTTCGGACGGCGCAACGTTCCATCCCTGCCAAGCGATTAGGCTTGTCTGCGTCGCGCTTGGGATCGAAAATCCGGCGTGACCGGCGCCTCTGCGACATCGTTGTCTTCCATGTTCGCTCTTTCGGCGGAAGCGGATCGCGAGGCTCTGATTGTCTCGGTCCATGACGTTGCGCCAGCGACTCGCTCCGCTGTGGAAGAAATTCTGTCGGAGCTTTCCCAGCATCGCGTCCCGGTGTGCTCATTGCTGGTGATACCGAATTACCACCACTGCGGCTCCTTCACGGACGACCGCGGTTTTGTGCGCTGGCTCCAGGATTTGGAAGCGCAGGGACACGAGATTGTGATCCACGGCTATTTTCATGAGAGGCCGCGTCGAGATGATGAAAACCTGCCCGAGAAATTCTTCACCCGGCTGTATACGAACGATGAAGGCGAATTTTACGACCTCGACTACGATGAAGCGTTCCGCCGAATCACTCAGGCGCGAGAGGAATTTGTCCGAGCGGGACTAACGCCGCGCGGGTTCATCGCCCCGGCCTGGCTGCTCGGCTCAGCCGCGGAGCGCGCGGCGACGGAAGCGGAAATGGAATACACGACCCGATTGACGGGCGTGCGCGACTTGCGTTCCGGAAATAATTTTCCCGCGCGAACCCTCGCTTACAGTGTGCGCAGCGGCTGGCGGCGGGTGGCAAGCCTGGCGTGGAACGAAGTGCTGGCGCGGCAACTCGCCGGAACACAGCTCGCGCGCGTGAGCATTCATCCGCCTGATCGGCAGCACGCTGAAATCTGGCAGCAGATCCTGCGATTAACCGATCGACTGGCCGCAGAGCGGACCGCAACGACATATCGAGACTGGGTTGCAGAGAAGCGCGCTGGTAACGGCGCGTAGAGCTTTTCGCGCATGAGCCGTTGCGATCTCCACATTCATTCCCGCTTCAGCGCGCGTTCCGAAGAATGGCTCTTTCGGCGGTTCGATTTTCCCGACAGTTATACCGACCCGCGCGATCTCTATCGGCTCCTGCGCGAACGCGGGATGGATTTCGTAACGATCACCGATCACGACACGATCGACGGCAGCCTCGCGATCACTGACCTGAAGCATACATTTATAAGCGAAGAGGTTACAACGCATTTTCCTCATGATCCGTGCAAGCTTCAC
>JBEEHC010000218.1:0-23537 GCA_041167205.1 Verrucomicrobiota bacterium | reverse complement strand
CCCCCCCCCCCCGGCTCGGGATGACAGAGGACGCGCGGCGGTTGCGCAACCACTGGTTCGGCGGGAGTTTGCGCATTCACACGGAGATCAACGCAATGCCTTGGAAAATCCTGGTCGCTTCTTTCGCTTTCGCCGGTTCGTTGCTCGCGCAGCCTTCGCCGAACGCGATACCCGCGGGCGCCAAACGCCCCTTCACATTCGAAGACATGATGAAGCTCAAACGGGTGGGCGCGCCGGTGCCGTCTCCGGATGGAAAGTGGGTTGTGTTCGACGCCGTCGATGTGGATCTGGAAGCGAACAAGAAGATTTCGCACCTGTGGATTGTCCCGGCTGGCGGCGGAGAAGCACGTCGCCTGAATCAAACGCCGAATCACGAAGAGCGGCCCCGGTTTTCGCCGGACGGCAAACGGTTGATCTGGACGTCGAAGGCGACCGATCCGACGCAAATCTGGATGTCGAATTTTACGCCGGACAGCGGCGGCCTGGATGGCACACCGCATCAGGTGACGAACATCTCAACCGGCACCGACGGCGCGATCTGGTCGCCCGACGGAAGGAACATCGTCTTCGTCTCCTCGGTTTATCCCGACGCGAAAGACGACGCGGAGAACAAGCGTCGGGACGAGGAGCTCGGGAAGAGCAAAGTGAAAGCGAAGATTTTCACGAAGCTGCTCTACCGGCATTGGGCTTCGTATACCGAATTCAAGCGCAGCCACCTTTTTGTCGTCAGCGCGGAGTCCGACGCGTCGCAACCAAACTCAGCGCGCGATCTGACCCCGGGCGATCACGACGTGCCACCGTTTAATCTCGGAGGGCAAGACATGTATTCCGTTTCTCCCGACGGACAGGAGCTCGCCTATACGAGCAACATCGATGAAGTCGAAGCCACCAGCACGAACAACGAAATATTTCTGGTCCCGATGGCCGGTGGCACGCCGAAGAAAATCTCCACCAGTCCGGGAAACGACAATACGCCCGTCTATTCGCCCGATGGAAAGAACATCGCCTGGCGCTCGATGGCGCGGGCCGGTTTCGAGGCGGACAGAGAATCGCTAATTCTTTATGCTCGCGTCTCTGGAAAGCTGCGGAACCTGACGGAGAAATTCGATCGCTCCGTCGGAAGCTTTGCGTGGCTAGGGGAGAGACCTGTTCCGATGATTGTTTTGACTTTCGAAGATCACGGGGACGCCAAGTTGGGGTTAGTTGCGCCTTGGGAGGAGGACGAGAATGCAGCGGGCAAGATGCTTAACGACAACCTTAACAGGGCTACGGATCGTGGCCATGTCGATGACTTGGCGGTAGTGGGGCGCGCACTTTTTTATACGCGAACGTTCGTCGATCGTCCTACTGAAATCTGGAAACAAGATCTCGGACCTGTGGAAGAAGAAGCCACTGGGGGGCAAGCTCTGTCGCCGACCACCGTGACCCACATGAACGACGCGGTCCTTTCGCAGGTCGACATGCAATCGATGGAATCCTTCACCTTCAAGGGCGCGAACAACGACGACGTGCAGGGATTCATCGTTAAACCGCCGGGGTTCGATCCGACGAAAAAATATCCGCTCAAGTTCTTGATCCATGGTGGGCCGCAGGGGGCGTGGGGAAATTCGTGGTCGTATCGCTGGAATCCGGAATTATTCGCCGCAAATGGCTATGTCGTGGTCATGATCAACTTCCATGGCTCGACGGGTTACGGCCAGAAGTTCACCGATTCGATCAGCGGCGATTGGGGCGGCAAGCCATACGAAGACTTGATGAAAGGCCTCGATTACGTGGAGAAAACCTATCCGTTCATCGACAAGAATCGCGAGGCAGCTCTCGGCGCGAGTTACGGTGGCTACATGGCAAACTGGCTCCTCGGCCACACCGACCGATTCAAGTGCATCGTGTCGCACGATGGTGTCTTCAACACTGAGTCGGCCTACGGCACGACCGAAGAGCTCTGGTTCAACGAGTGGGAATTCAAAGGCCCGCCGTGGAAGAACCGGGAGCTCTACCGGAAATTTTCGCCGCACTTGTTCGCCGACAAATTCAAGACGCCGACGCTCGTTGTCCACGGCCAGCTCGACTTTCGTCTCGACGTTTCCGAAGGCTTCCAGCTCTTCACTACGCTGCAAAGGCTCAAGGTGCCGTCGAAGATGCTGTATTTCCCGGACGAAGGCCATTGGGTGTTAAAGCCGCAGAACTCGCGGCTCTGGTGGAAGACGGTGAACGATTGGGTCGATCAGTGGTGCGGCGCGAAATGAATGTTATCCTGAGCGAAGCGCGGCGGAACCGAAGGACCCCGTTGCAGAACCAAGCCTTGCCGCCGTGCGTGTCTTCCCGAGGCCGGCGCAGCGCGCCGAGGGACCTCTCAAGCGCGCAATCGCTACCGCGCACGATTTCGCGTCTTCGGCGCGAGATGCGCGAATCTTCGCGGATGCGATTTCCACGAGTGCGGGGTCCCTCGGTGCGCTGCGCCAGCCTCGGGATGACAGCATTCTTCTAAATGGACTCTCTCCAGCCCACGATCCTGATCGTCGATGACGAGAAGCACACGCGCGACGGGTTGCGGCGTTTGCTCGAGGACGAATACGATACCTACGTCGCGGAAGACATTCGCGGCGCAATGGATGTACTCGAGCGCGAGCAGATCGATCTGCTGATCACCGATCTCCGTCTCGGCGGAGACGACGGCATGGCTTTAATCGAGCGCGCTCTCAAACTCCCGCATCCACCGATCTGCATCATGATGACAGCCTACGGTTCGGTCGACACCGCGGTCGAAGCGATGAAACGCGGCGCCTACGATTTCGTGACGAAGCCGCTCAACCTCGACAAGGTCGAAATCCTGATCGCGCGCGCGCTGGCCAGCCGCCGGATGGAGCAGGAGAACCGGACGCTGCGCCAGCAGGTGGACGAACGTTATGGACTCGAAAATATCATCGGCGAATCGCCGGCGCTGCACGAGGTGCTCGACACGATTCGCCAGGTCGCGCCCTCCTCGGCGAACGTTTTGATCGAAGGCGAAAGCGGCACGGGCAAGGAGTTGGCCGCTCACGCGATTCACAATCTGAGCCGTCGGAACAAGGCGAAATTCGTCACAGTGCACTGCGCGGCGCTCTCGCCGCAATTGCTCGAGAGCGAATTGTTCGGCCACGAGCGCGGAGCGTTTACCGGCGCACACGACCGCCGGATTGGGAGGTTCGAGCAGGCAAACGGCGGGACGATTTTCCTGGACGAAATCGGCGAGATCGACGCCAGCACCCAGGTGAAACTGCTGCGCGTGATCAGCGAAGAGCGGGCCTTCGAGCGCGTGGGCGGGAACCAGACTTTGCGCGCCGACGTGCGCTTGATTGCGGCCACGAACAAGAACCTGGAGAAGCTGGTGGCGGACGGGAAATTTCGGGACGACTTGTATTTTCGTCTCAACGTCGTTCACATCACCATGCCGCCGTTGCGCGAGCGGAAGGAAGATATTCCGATGCTGGTGCGCGGATTTCTCCGGCATTTTTGCAAGGCCAATGAGAAGCCGCTCCTCGACCTGACCGCAGATGCGATGAACGCACTCCTCACTTACAACTGGCCGGGAAATGTCCGTGAGCTGCGCACAGCGATCGAGCATGGCGTGGTCATGGCGCACGGACCGAAAATCACGTTGCGCGATCTGCCCGTGAATGTGCGCCAGGCGACCGGCGCGGCGTTGCCCGGCGGGATCACTCCAAGCAAAGCGTTTGGCGAAAAATCGAGCGCGCTCGATCTTCACGAAACCGAGAAGCGCCTTATCATGCAGGCGCTCGCGACGACGAATGGAAACGTGACCGCCGCGGCGAAGAAGCTTGGAATCAGCCGCCGAACGTTGCACCGCAAGATCAACGAAATGGATGCGGAGAAGGGCCAAGTGAAAGCCAATGAATGACTCCGTTTTCCCCCGCGTGACCTTCCGGGTGCGGCTATGGGCCGCCCGGGCCGTGGCGATCGTTCGGACGCTCTGCTGGCAGATGCTTGGCATGAGCGTCGGTGAGGGAACGTGGCTGCCAAAGGTCTACGTAACCTGGCCGCATCAGGTCTCGTTAGGCGCGCATTGCACGGTCGAGCAGGCCAACTATTTCAAGTATGACGGAATTTGGGCGCCGGGGCCGAAACTCGTGATCGGGGACCACGTTTTTCTCGGGGCCGGCTGCGAATTCAATTTCAAGCGCGGCATCACGATCGGCTCGCATTGTTTGATCGCGTCGGGCTGCTACTTCATCGACCACGATCACCAATCGGCGCGGCGCGATGTGCCGATGGGGATTCAAATGGATGGGCCGGAAGCGCCGGTGATACTTGAAAGTGACGTTTGGATCGGCGCGAACGTCGTGCTCTTGAAGGGAGTGACGATTGGACGGGGAGCAATCGTTGCGGCCGGCGCCGTGGTCAGAGATTCCATTCCGCCGTATGAAATTTGGGGAGGGATCCCGGCGAAGAAAATCGGGGAACGCCCCTTGTAGCGGCCTTGTCTGGAAGGGTTTTGGCGGTCATGGACCACCGTTACCGTAATTTACCCGTTTACGAATGACGCTGGCGGCCTTTCAATAGCCGACGTGACGCAGGAAAAGAGAATTTTTGGAACGGACGGCGTCCGGGGCGTCGCAAACGTAGAGCCAGTCACGGCCGAGACGGCGTTGAAGCTTGGTCGCGCGGCCGCGCATGTTTTCACGCAGCTCAACCCGCGCCAACACCCAAGCGGCGCCCGGCCGAAAATCGTGCTCGGCAAAGACACGCGGCTTTCCGGTTACATGCTCGAGAACGCGCTCGTCGCCGGCATCACCTCACTCGGCGTCGATGTGCTCTTGATCGGACCGCTGCCCACGCCGGGCGTGGCGTACATCACACGCTCGCTGCGAGCGGATGCGGGCATCGTGCTTTCCGCGTCGCACAATTCGTACGAAGACAACGGCATCAAATTTTTCCGGCACGATGGCTACAAACTCGACGATCAGATCGAGCAAAAGATCGAGCAGCTCGTCTTTACCGGCGAGATCGATTCGATCCGTCCGACCGCGGGAAAAATCGGGCGCGCCCGACGAATCGACGACGCGCTGGGACGCTATGTCGAGTTCGCGAAAGCCAGCTTCCCAAGAAAGATGTCTCTCGAGAAAATGCACATCGCAGTCGATGTCGCGAACGGCGCAGCCTACAAATCGACGCCGTGCATCCTGCGCGAACTCGGCGCCGCCTTGACGGTGGTGCACGACGAACCAAACGGCACGAACATTAACGCGCAATGCGGCAGCACTTTTCCCGAGGAGATTCAGCGCGTCGTAAAGGAAAGCGGCGCGCAGATCGGCCTTACGCATGACGGCGATGCCGATCGCGTCCTGCTCTGCGATGAAAACGGCGACCTCGTGGATGGCGACGAGATCCTCGCGATCGCGGCGGTCGATTTATTGAAGTCGGGCCACCTCCAGGAGAAAACGCTCGTCGCCACGGTCATGAGCAATTTTGGACTCGACGAAGCGCTCGCCTCACTCGGCGGAAAAGTTGTGCGCGCGAAAGTAGGCGACCGTTACGTGATCGAGGAAATGGTGGAGCGAAACCTGAACCTGGGCGGCGAGCAAAGCGGTCACATGATTTTCCGCGATTTCACCACGACTGGCGATGGAATCATCAGCGCGTTGCAAGTCCTGCGGATCATGAAAACGACCGGAAAGCCGCTCAGCGAATTGAAGCGTTGCCTGACGAAATATCCGCAGGCGCAGCGGAATTTGCGGGTGAAGGAGAAACGTCCGCTCGACGAATTACCTGCGGTGATGAAACTGGTGGGAGACGCGGAGAAAGAGCTTTCGGGCAAGGGCCGCGTGCTCCTGCGCTACTCGGGGACGGAGCCGAAAATCCGGCTCTTGATCGAAGGCCGCGAACGCGAGCAGATCGACCGACAGGCGAATCGCATCGCCGAGGCGATTCAAAGCGCGATTGGGGTGAACTGAGCGGGATGACAAGCATTTTGATAGCACCTAATAAGATGACCCTGTCTCAAGTAATCGAAGCGCTTTTATTCAGCGCGCAAAAACCGCTTTCAGCGCGCGAGCTCGTGAGCGCGATTAAGGCCGCGGGCGATGCGGACGAGCTAATGCCTAACGAGTTCTCGCGCACGACGGAAGCCCAGGTCGCGGCCGCGTTGGAACAATTAAAGATCGAATACATCGAGCAAAATCACGCGTTTCAGCTCGTGGAAAAAGCGGAGGGCTGGCAACTGGTGAGCGAGCCTGCTTATGCGCCTTGGGTTCGCCAATTATTTCCCCCGGCAAAACCGGCTCGGCTTACTCCTCCCTCATTGGAAACTCTGGCGATCGTCGCCTACCGGCAACCGATCACGCGCGCCGATGTCGAAGCCGTTCGCGGGGTCGCCGTCGACGGCGTCTTGCAAAGCTTGATGGAACGCGGGCTGGTCAAGATCGCCGGCCGCGCGGAGGTTCCGGGCCGCCCGCTTCTGTATGAAACGACGCAGTTCTTTCTCGAGCACTTCGGCCTGCGCGATTTGGACGAGCTGCCGAATGCCGAAGAGCTTCGACGCAGATATTTGCCGTCCGCCAGTTCCGCCAAACCCGTCACGACAGCGGAATCTCCCAACGTGCCCGCAGAGCCGCCGGCGAATGACCCCGCCCCCGCGCAAGATTGACTCGGTGGCCGGTTTGCGAAACCATCACGGCAAAGAAAGAGCGCCGCTCTAGCGCTCATCTGGATTAGAGTCTGACATGAAGAAATTCGGAATCGGTTGTGGCGTTGTCGTCATTATTCTCATCGTGATCCTCGCGATCGTGGGCTTCGCCGTGGGCGGGAGCTATAATCGGCTGGTCAAGCTGGACCAGAATGTGAATGAGAAATGGGCCCAGGTGCAGAACGTCTACCAGCGCCGGGCGGATTTGATTCCGAATCTGGTCAGCACCGTTTCCGGCGCCGCGAATTTCGAGAAATCGACGCTCATCGCGGTAACGCAGGCACGGGCGAGCGTCGGCCAGGTGAAGCTCGATCCGAACAAAGCGCCCACAGATGCCGCGCAGCTCGAACAATTCCAGCAGGCGCAGGGGCAACTGAGCACCGCGCTCTCACGTCTGCTCCTGGTGAGCGAGCGTTACCCTGAATTGCGAGCGAACCAGAATTTTCTCAGTTTGCAGGCGCAACTGGAAGGGACGGAAAACCGCATCTCAGTCGAGCGCGGGAACTTCAACGAAGCGGTCAAGGACTACAACACGGCCGTGCGCAGCTTCCCGACGGCGCTTTTCGCCGGCATGTTTGGATTTTCGCCGCGGCCGTTCTTTAACGCCCAGCCGGGGGCCGACAAGGCGCCAGAAGTGAAGTTCGATTTCAATCAAGCGCCGCCCACGCCCGCACCGGCGACGACGCCCTAAACCGACAACGTTCGGGTCTCACCCGCCGATCTGTAAATCTTTGTGAAGAGTTTTGCGTTGTTGGTTGTGTCGCTGGCGGCCTTCGCCGGCCCGAACCTCCGTGCCGCGGAAACCATTCCGCCGAAGCCGGCCGGCTATTTCAATGATTATGCTGGTGTCGTTTCCAAAGAAGCGGCGCTGCGTTTCAATGAGAAACTCGCTCAATTTGAGAGGGAAACCTCGAACCAGGTCCTCGTCGCCGTTTTCCGGAAAATGGAGAGCGACTCCTCCATCGACGATTATACCCGGCGCATCGCACAGGCGTGGGGCGTCGGTCAGAAAGATCGCAAGAACGGCGCGGTCCTCTTCGTTTTCGTGGACGATCGGAAGATGTTTATCCAAGTCGGATATGGCCTGGAAGGCGTTCTGCCGGACGCGACTGCGTTCGACATTACCGAGCGGCAGATCAAGCCTCACTTCAAGCAGAGTGATTATGAAGGCGGCTTGGCCACCGGGATCGACCTTATCTGCCAGGCAATCCGTGGGGAATACACCGGCACGGGAAAGACGCAATCCGAGGAGAAGGGCAGGTCAGGCAGCGGGAGCGGTCTCCTTATTTTCATTATTTGCGTAGTGATTTTCTTATTCGCGATCCGCCGGCGCCGCCGTGGCGGCTACGGGTATTCCGGCATGGGCGGGCCGTTTATCGGCGGTTGGTCTAGCGGCGGCGAAAGCTGGTCGAGTAGTTCTTCAGGCGGTGGATTCAGCGGCTTTAGCGGCGGAGGCGGAAGCTTCGGCGGTGGCGGCGCTGGATCGAGCTGGTAAGGCACATGCGAACCAGGGAATTCCTCAGCCAGCTCGATCACGATCGCATTGTGAACGCGATCAAAGAAGCAGAGGCCAGAACGTCCGGGCAGATTCGCGTTTATGTGCAGCGCGGACAGCTAGCGGGCGATCCGATGATCGCAGCGCAAGAGAAATTCCAGAAGCTGGGCATGCAGGCGACGAAGGAGCGCAACGGCGTCCTGATTTTTGTGGTCCCCCGCGCGCGCAAGTTCGCCGTGATCGGCGACGAGGGTGTCCATCAGAAATGCGGAGACCAGTTCTGGCAGCGGCTGGTCGAAAGAATGCGCGTCCACTTTCAATACGAGAATTTCACTGACGCGTTAGCGGAAGCGATTCAGGAGACGGGCGAACTTCTCGCCAGCCATTTCCCGAAAAAAGCGTCGCCGCAAAACGAGCTCCCGGACGAAATCGTCGAGGGCTAGTGGGAGGGCGAGGCTCGGGTGAGCCGAAGACGACCCAACGATGGTCAGGAAATTACTCAAGCCGCCACGGCTCGGCGGGAGCCTCGCCCTCCCTTCGTTCGGAACAAATCCCCACTTGCAAACTTTGCCTGGTGGTGTTGATTCCACGTCCCGCAACGAGTTTTTGAAGTTGCGCCGTTGGTCCCTGGGTTTCCGTCGCTGGACGTGAGGCCGCACTCGTCAGGGGTAACCCGGCGTTTTAGAAGGACGAATTACGAACGACGAAGTCCGAATGCAGCCCATTCGACCTTCGAACCTCGACATTCGACATTAGCTTATGCCAGTTCATTACGGTCGTTTTGAAATGCCGAAGACTCTCGTGAAAGACGAGAACGGCGCCACGGAAACCTACGCCAGATTTATCGCCGAACCCTTCGAAGCGGGTTACGGCCACACGGTGGGAAATTCACTCCGCCGCGTGCTCCTCTCCTCGCTGGAAGGCGCCGCTATTACGGCGGTGAAAATCACCGGCGCGCAACATGAATTCGCCACTTTGCCCGGGGTGGTCGAGGACGTGACGGACATCGTGCTCAATCTGAAGCGCATCAAATTCAAGGCGGCGGAACACGAACCGAGAAAGCTTTCTCTCACGGTCAACAAGGAAGGCGAAGTCACCGCGGACGACATCCAACTCGTCCAGGGCTATGAGGTTTTGAATCCGGATCAGCTCATCTGCACGATGGACAAAAAGCATAAGTTCGATGCGGAACTGGAAGTGCGCGTCGGACGCGGATTTGCCACGGGCGATGAAAACAAGCGCCCCGACCAGCCAATCGGCCTGATTCCGATCGATTCCATTTTCTCGCCGGTGACGCGCGTGAAATACGCCGTGGAAAACACGCGCGTCGGCCAGCGCACCGACTACGACAAGCTCATCCTCGAAATCTGGACGGATGGCCGCCTGACTCCGGACGACGCTCTGCTCCAGGCATCCGCTATCCTGCGCCACCACCTCGACGTCTTCGTTAACTTCAATGAGGATGTGATCGAGTTCGACGAAACGCCAGCCGGCGTGAGCGAGGAAAACATGAAGCTGAAGAAGCTCCTCAACATGAGTGTGAACGAGATCGAGCTCAGCGTGCGCGCGGCCAACTGCCTGAACAACGCGAACATCACCACCGTCGGCCAACTTGCGCAAAAAACCGAGGCGGAAATGCTCAAGTATCGCAACTTCGGCAAGAAATCGCTCAACGAAATCAAGGACAAGCTGCAGCAGCTTCAGTTGGGTCTCGGCATGAAATTCGATCCGGGCCTGGTCGATACGCCGATCACAGCGGACGGCGCGGGAGTCAATGGCTCGGCCGAAGAAGAGAAGAAATAATCACTCGTTAGGTATTTCGCAGCGTCGAGGACGAACCCATGAGACATCAAAAGAAGACTCTGAAGCTGGGGCTGACGGCCGCACATCGGAAAGCACTGCTGGCGAATCAGGTGTGCAGTTTGATCGAGCATCAGCGCATCAAAACGACGCTCGCGAAAGCCAAGGCGGTTCGTCCGCTCGCGGAAAAGATGGTGACGCTCGGCAAGAAAGGCTCGCTCCATGCGCGACGCACAGCCCTCGCCGTGCTTCGTCAGAAGGGCGCCGTTAAGAAATTGTTTGAGGACATCGCGCCGCGTTCCGCGACTCGCAATGGCGGGTACACTCGGATTGTAAAGCTCGGCGCTCGGAAGAGCGATTCGGCTCCAGTCGCGTTCATTGAATGGGTCGATGCGCCGCAAGTGGTGGACGAACCCGCACCGGAAGAAAAGGCCAAGAAGAGCAAGACAGCGAAGACCCCGGCGGCGGAAACCGAGACGAAAGTCGAGCGCAAGCCGAAGAAGGGCAAAGGGGCCGAGACCGAAGTCCTCGAGTAGCGATCAGCGCAATTTAATCGTCCGCCAGCTGACCTTTCCGTCCGCGGCGATCTCGAGATTTGCCGCGCTCGGCGCCGCGCCGCGATTCGGCCGTGTCACGCAGCCGGGATTTAGAAAGAGCACCCCTTCACGGCGTTCGTTTCGCGGCAGATGCGTGTGTCCGTGCAGTAGGACATCGATGTTTTCGGGCGCCCGGTCTGGTGGAATGTGGACGAGTCGAAAACAGACACCATTCCGTTTCAGATCAACGATCAGCGGCCATTCGAAATTGCTGTCGCAATTTCCGCGAACCACCGTCACCGGCGGGCCGATTTGCTCCAGTATCTCCAGAAGGCTCGGCGCGCATATATCGCCGAGGTGCCAGATTTCGTCCGCTCCTTCCGCGAGCGCTTCGATGTTTGCCGGCAGGTGATTGTGCGTGTCGGCCAGGACAAAGATGCGGAGCGGCAACGACATTTTCTATCCTCGCACAAGATTTGTGCGAGGCACAAATGCGCGGTAGTTTGGGCTCGTGTCATTTAAAGATTTTGGCCTGTCGCCGGAAGTCGTGCGCGGCACACAGGCGATGGGATTTACGGAGCCCACGCCGATTCAGCTCCGCGCCTTCCCGATCGTTCTCGCCGGCAAAGATCTGATCGGGACCGCGCAAACCGGCACCGGCAAGACGGCTGCGTTCGCGCTGCCCATCCTCACCCTGCTGGCCAAACATGGGAATTTCCGTTGTCTCGTGCTCGAGCCGACGCGCGAGCTGGCCGCTCAAGTCGAAACCGCTTTTCGCGATTACGGTCGCTTTACCGATCTGCGTGTCTCGGTGGTGCACGGGGGGGTCGGCTACGGCAAGCAACGCGAGGAGGCCTCCCGGGGGATGGACATCGTCACGGCCACTCCCGGGCGCCTGCTCGATTTGCTCGAGCAAGGCTCTCTGAATTTGCGGCAGGTGAACATCCTCGTGCTCGATGAAGTCGACCGAATGCTCGACATGGGATTTCTGCCGGACGTCCGCCGGATCGTCGAACAAATCTCGACCGATCGCCAGACGCTGCTCTTTTCGGCGACGCTTCCGCCGGAGATCGAGCGGCTGGCCGCGTGGGTTTTGCGCGAGCCGGAAGTGGTCGAGATTGGCGCGCGCCGTTCGCCGGCCGAAACGGTCACGCATGCTGTTTATCCTGTCGCGGCAGAGCAAAAATTCGATCTGCTGATGGCGCTGCTCGAGCGCACAAATTTCGACAGCGCATTGATTTTCAGCCGGACAAAACATGGCGCGGACAAGATCGCGGTGAAGTTGAAACAGGGGCGGCATTCCGTGGCCGTCATGCATTCAAATCGGACTCAGCGCGAGCGCGTCGAAGCGCTGGAGGGTTTCAAAAGCGGCAAGTACGAGATCATGGTGGCGACCGACATTGCCGCGCGCGGAATCGACATCGCCGGCGTGAGCCACGTTATCAATTACGACGTGCCGGAGCATCCGGAAGACTATGTGCATCGCATTGGCCGCACCGGTCGTGCGCAGAATGTCGGTGACGCGTTCACGTTGATGAACGGCGAGGAGCTGGCGTCACTGCACGCGATCGAACGCTTCATGGGCCAAAAGATTCCGCGCCTGAAGTTGGAAGGCTTTACGTATCTTTACACCGCGCTTTTCGAACCCGAATCGAGTGAGGGCGGCAAGCGCTCCATCGGCGGCGGGCGGACCCACCGTGGGTATTCCTTCGGCCGGCGGCGCCGCTAAAATAGCTATGACTAAAGTTACCGTTGAAGTTCGCAGAAATGGGCCTCTGATCGTGACCGGGCCGGTGGAGTTGAAAGACGCTGATGGGAAGCCTTATCCCGTGGAAGAAAGGATGGCGCTTTGTCGCTGCGGCGCATCCACCACCAAACCGTTCTGTGACGGCACCCACTCCAAGATTGGCTTTCAGGCGGCCGAAACAGCTGTCCCGGAGTCAGCGGAGAACTGAGCCGGTTTCGCCATCGCGCGTCGCCACTCGTCTGCATCATGCCGAGTTCCCTGATGCCCACGTCGAAGCATCGTAAGTCGTTTACAATGCATGATCCGAGAGCTGCGTGGGTAATCCTCAGCTCTCTTTGTTGGTTCGCCTGGCTTCCAGCGTTTGGGGCGGGTCCCTCACCAACACCCGCCGCGACGGCTGGCGCTGCAACTCCGACTCCGGCCCCGGCGGCGTTGCCGCGCGCTCTGAAACCGGAAGACTTCGCGGCGCTCCGCGATGTCGACGAGCCGAACATTTCGCCGGATGGCAACCTCGTCGCTTATGTCGTGAAGGTCGCGGACATGGAGAAGGACAAGCGGCCCGGCAACCTTTGGCTGGCGAAGTGGGACGGATCGGAGAATCGCGCGCTCACTTTCGGCAACAAAGGCCAGTCCCATCCACGCTGGAGCCCGGATGGGAAATGGATTGGGTTCCTCTCCGGCCGCGAAGACGAGAACGAAACCGACCAGCTCTGGATCTTGTCGAGCGGCGGCGGCGAGGCCGAAAAACTTACCGACCTCAAAGGCGGCGTCGAAGACTTCGCCTGGTCGCCGGATTCGAAACGGATCGCACTCGTCGTCCACGATCCCGATCCGCGCGAGCCGGAGAAGAAAGAAAAAGAGAAGAAAACCGTCCCGCCCATCGTGATTGATCGCCTTTTTTTCAAGAAGGACATCGACGGGTATCTGACCCAGCGCTATTCGCACCTTCAATTGCTCGACCTAACGAGTCGTAAGATCGAGCCGCTCACCTCGGGCGCGCACGACGATTTTCTGCCGGCCTGGTCGCCCGACGGAAAGGAGATCGCGTTCGTCACGAAGCGCGGAGACGACCCGGATCGCACCGGCAATTGGGATGTTTACGTCATCGGCGCGCAGCCGGGCGCGCAGGAGCGCCAGCTCACCACCTCGCCCGAGGCCGATCCCAATCCCGATTGGGAAAGCGCGCCGGCGTGGAGCCCCGACGGCAAATCGATCGCTTACATCCACGGCGGCGATCCGAAGAAAATCGAATACGCGGTCCACTCGCTCGCCGTCATCCCTGCCGTCGGCGGGCAGGCGAAGCTCCTCAGCGAAAAACTCGATCGCAATGTCATCCAGCCGCATTGGTCGCCTGACAACAAGTCGGTCTTCGTCGTGGTGGAAGACGACGGCACGCAACATCTCGCTCGCGTGTCCGTGAATGGCGGTGCGCTCGAGCCCGTCACCAGCGGCCGGCGCAAAGTGACGGCGTACGACGTCAGCCGTGACGGCCGGATCATTGTCCGCGCGAGCACGCCCGATCGCCCGTATGAAATCTTCGCGGCGGAGAAAGGCGTCCTGCGGGACCTGACAAAACAAACCGAAGCGTTCCTCAAGGAGGTCCGGCTCGCTCGCGTTGAAGAAACGAAATTCAAGAGCGCGGACGGCACGGAGATCCACGGCTTCATCATGAACCCCCTCGATGCGCCCGCTGCCGGAACCAAATCGCCGGCGCTGCTTCGTCTCCACGGCGGACCGCAATCGCAATATGCGAACGAGTTCGATTTCGAGAAGCAGCTTTTCGCGGCGAACGGCTACGCGGTCATTTTGCCGAACCCGCGCGGATCCACCGGACGCGGCACCGATTTCGCCATGGGAATCTACGCGGATTGGGGTCATCGCGACGTCGAGGATGATCTCGCCGCCGTCGATGACGCCGTCGCACGCGGCCTGGCCGATCCCGATCGGCTCGGCGTCGGTGGCTGGAGTTACGGCGGCATATCCACGAACTACATCATCGCCACCACCACACGTTTCAAAGCCGCCACGAGCGGCGCGTCGATCTCAAATGTCCTCGCCGGTTACGGCACCGACCAATACATTCTCGATTACGAGTACGAGCTCGGCGTTCCTTGGAAAAATCCGGAAACGTGGGCGCGCCTTTCGTATCCGTTTCTCCACGCCGACAAGATCAAGACGCCGACCCTGTTCCTCTGCGGCGAGAACGATTTCAACGTCCCTCTGCTCAACACCGAGCAGATGTATCAGGCCCTGCGCAGCCTCGGCGTCCCGACCGAGCTGGTGATTTACCCCGGCCAAAACCACGGCCTCAAGAAACCGAGCTACATCATCGACCGGCTCAAACGCTATCTTGACTGGTATGCGAAATGGATCCGGCCCGCGAAAACTGCCGCGCCATGACATATGCTGATCCCTTAGCCCGCGGACCGTCATCACATTGAACTGAAAGCGCACTTTATGGACGAACCTGCGAAACGCCGTTGGACCACGATTGTCTTCGATCGACTCACGGAACTGGTGATCGTGTTCATTGGCGTTTACGCGGCCTTCATTCTCAGTGCCCATCAAAGTCACCAACAGGAACGGCAGCGGCGCGGGCAGATCCTTGCCCTCCTCGAAAAAGGAGCTGCGGCCACCGCGGCCAGCCTCAAACAAAGCACGCTGGATTACGATCGGCGGCTGAACGAATTCGTCACCCAACTCGCGAAAGGTGAGATGCCCGAGATCACCGCCATCAGTTGGGCGACCTCCTTCAACCCGGATGAACGCAACTGGCTCCTGCAAGCAGGCGGCCTGGAGTTGCTGGATATCGAAACGATCGTGCGCTAGAAAGAACTGGACGCCGTGGCGCGCACCGGTTTTGGGACGATGGCGCATTATCAACAAATCAGCGACCAGCTCATCGTTCCGCACGCAGCGGAGGGGCGCGCCTTTTTCTACGATCCCGCGACCAAACAGCTCCGCAACGATTATGCGCAGTACCCGGAGATGCTGAGAGAAGGTTCGCGGGTGCTGCATGCACTGAGCGAGAAAACCGACCGACTCGTGTCGCAACTCCGTGCGGAGCAAGACCACCATCGTTAGCGGGATTCGGGCGAAGTAGCGGAGGCTAGCGGGAAAACGTCTGTCTTGCGGTTCCGTGCTTGTCTTCGTCCTCGAATTCCTGAAGGGCTTTCAGGAATTCCAAGGCGGCGACCATCTGCTTGCCGCCGTTGCCATGGACCAGGGCGCGGATGACGGGATTGTCGGTGTTTTTGAAACTCAAGTTGCGGAGAACCCAGACGGCGGGCACGACGAAGATGATGCTGACCATCAGGTTCGCCCAAAGGAATGCCGGCTTGGCGTACGCGAGAACATCGATATGGAAGAACAGATCAAAGGTGACGGCGACGTAGGCCATGTAGAGCGGCAGCATCAACACCGGTAACCGAAAGGAATGGAGATAGTGCAGCTTTATCTCCTCGAGTTTTCTCTGAATGGTGGTGACCGGATCCGCATAGCTGATTCTGTCCAGCAAGATCAATTGGCGGATGTTTGCGATCACAGGAAGGAGGACGGAGGCGGCGACGATGAACGCCGGGATCGCCAGAGTGGGGACCCAAATTCGGCCAGCGATGTAGGAACCTAACAGGACGAGCAAAAGAATGCCCACGGCCAATTCGCGCACTCGAAATGCCTTGAACCGGCCGAGAGCGGATCGGGTCTTATCCAACTGAGCTGCCTTAAGTCCCTGCAAATTGAGGTTCAGGATCCGGTCGAGTTTGCGGGCGTGTTCGGTCCAGGTTTGTTTTAGTTCGTCGAGTTCCATGGTTTTCTAATCGGGGTTGGTTTGGGTGAATTGCTCTTTGATCTTCAGTTTCAGGCGGTTGATTTTCGTCGCCACGTTCGTTTCGGTGAGACCGAGAATGCCGGCGATATCCCGGTAGCTGTTGTCGTCCAGATACAGGATCATCAGCGCGCGGTTCAGTTCGTCGAGTTGATCGATGATGCGATGGAGCGTCGCGACCTTGGGATCGGGCTGCGCGGACTCGGCTGCGGGTTCGACGATAATGTCTTCCAGCGGCGAGACCCGCTCGCTGCGCTTTTTTTCCCGGCGATAAGCGGAGATCGCGACGTTAAGCGCGATGCGATAGATCCAGGTCGATAATTTGAAGCGGTCGTCATACCGGTCGTGGGATTTCCACAAGTGGACGATGATCTCCTGGATCAGGTCCTTCCGGTCCTCGGCGTTGCGGCAATAGGAATTGGCGATCTTGTAAATGATTCCTTTGTGCCCCTCGATCAGGGCGGAAAACTGATCGTCGGTTATGGGCGGGCGCACGTTTGTCAGAAGCTTTCCTTTGTTGCCCTATTATTCGCCGGGGGTGCCAAGAAAATCACAACTCATGAAGAGATTTTCCACGAAAAGGTGTCGGGGCACTGATGCCCCTCACATTCCGGAAGCTATTGCCTGGCGGCGAGCTGAGCCTCACGTCTTCGGATCACATTGAGGGTAACGACCGCGGCGAGGGCGCAGATCAGCGCGCCGGTCGCAATCGTCGCGGGCGTGCCGAGGAAATCGGCCATCAGTCCCGCTTGCAGGCTGCCGAGCGGAATCATTCCACCGAAAATAAGCGTCCAGATTCCCATGACGCGTCCGCGCATTTCGTCGGGCACAATGCTTTGCAGAACCGTGTTGGAAGTGGAGAAATAGAGAACGATTCCGAAGCCGACAATCGCGAGCAGCAGAGTCCCGAGATAAATATTCTTGTTGAAGGCAAAGAGCGCGAGCGCCGCGGAAAAGATTCCGATGCCGCCGAGGGCCATGATCCGCGTCGGCAGGATATGCCCGGCACTGGCGACGGTGAGAGCCGCGGCCAGCGCGCCAACACCGCTTCCGGCCATCAACATGCCGTAACCGTTCGCTCCCAGATGCAGGACATCATGCGCGAACGCGGGCATGAGTACCGAATAGGACCAGCCGAAAATCCCGACGACCGCGAAGAGGGAAAGAATGGTGAGAACGCGCGGGTGCCTCCAAACATAACGAAAGCCCTCGAGGGCCTGGCCGATCGCGCTCGATTCACTCTGGATCGGCGTGTGTTTCGGCAGCCGCATCATGAGGAGCCCGGCAATGACGGCGATAAAGCTAAGGCCATCGAGCAGGAAGCACATGGCGATGCCGACCTGCGCCATGAGGAAACCGGCAATCGACGGACCGATAATGCGGGCGCAGTTGAAGGCGGAGCTGTTGAGCGAGATAGCGTTCATCAAATCTTCGCGGCTGGTCATCTCGATGACGAACGATTGCCGCGCCGGCATGTCGAAGGCCATCGTGATTCCGCCCAGGACGGCGAGCACGATGATGTGCCACGGTTGCACCAGCTTGCTCCAGACGAGCGCGGCCATCGTGAGCGACAGGACCATCTGGCAGGTCTGCGTGACGACGATGACGGAACGCTTTGGATAACGATCGGCCACCCAGCCGCCCCAGGTGGCGAAGAAGAGCATCGGCGCGGAGGCGGCCGCCGCGACGAGGCCGAGCAACGACTTCGATCCGGTGAGCTGATAAACCAGCCAGCCTTGCGCGGTCGTCGTCATCCACGTGCCGGTAAACGAGATCAGCTGGCCGGAAAAGAAGAGGCGGAAATTCCGGTGCTTGAGCGCGGAGAAAGTTTTGCGGAGTGAGATTCCGCCGGTCGCCACGCGCCGCGGCCGGCCGGTCATGTCTTCCGGCACGTTGGCGGTGTGATGGTGCGGCGAAATCATCAGGGCGAGCAGGTGATTGGAAAACGAAAAGACGGAACATAGCAGGGGAAGTTAAATCTCCCAAAGGTGGGAAGACGGGATAAAGTGCCGGCAGCATGTTGCGGATTTTTCTGCTAATCCTGATTCCGTACGCGCTAGTCCTTTCCGTTCTCCTGTGGCGCCGCGCGCCGGCTGGTCGTGACGGCAAATCTGTCTCGCGCGGGTGGGGGAATCGGATGCGGGTCCTGGTTGTCGGAGCCACCGGCGGGACGGGCCGGCAATTGGTCCAACAGGCGCTGGCGCAGGGCCACCAGGTTACGGCGTTTGTCCGCGATCCCTCAAAGCTTCCGATCGAGCACGCGAATCTTCGGATCATGAAAGGCGATGTGCTTGATTACGCATCGGTGGAATCGGCGATGCGCGGGCAGAGCGCGGTGCTTTGCGCGCTTGGGCATAAGCGCTTTTTTTATCCAAACAAGATTCAATCGAATGGCATGCGCAATATTCTGCGCGCGATGAAAGTCTGCGATGTGCCACGGCTCATCTGCGAGACGGCTCTTGGCATCGGGAACAGCGTGGGCCGGTTGGGATTGCCGCACACCTTCTTCATCCTTCCGTTGATCCTGCCGTTCTACATGTGGGATAAGTTGCGGCAGGAAGAACTTATCGCCGCGAGCGATCGGGATTGGGTGATCATCCGGCCGGGTATGCTAACGAATGGAGAGGCGCGGGGCGATTATCGACACGGCGCGAAGGTCGGAAGTTACCCTTGGCCGGTGAGGATTTCGCGGGCCGACGTTGCGGATTTCATGCTGAAGCAATTGACCGACGATGCCTACATCGGAGCGGCGCCCGGCCTGGGTTACTGAGTCTCGGTTTCCAATCGGAAAAAACGCGGATTTGGCGCGGGAGCAGCTTCGTTTTGAAGCATGCGGCCACTCGGAACAAACGCCTTATGGCGCAGTCGAGCGACGTCGATTTGTTCGGCGCTCCTGGTTTTTCTCTTGTTGCCGGATGCTCAGGCGAAGACGTCCCGGCATCGGAGGCGGACGGCATTCTCCGTTGCTTTGCAGCCGTTTTCCCTTGTTCACTCGGTGGTGCACGCTGTGGCCGCGCCGGTCGTCGATAACGCGCCGCGAGTCTTGCGTGCGGTCGCGACAGCGCCGATCAGAGCCGCCTACTACAAGCAGCGAAGAGTCATACCTCGAGTGCCTCGCGCGACGCGGGTCGACGAGTACGGGCAGGAGTCGGAGCCCGATGGGTCAGCGCAACCGATTCGAGTGGCGTACCAAAGTGCGCGGCGAGTGCCAGGGACTGCGCCCGAAACTGAATCTGGAGACGATTACGATCAAGATCAGGAGCAGGATCCTAACGAGAGGGCGAATGGACAGATCGAAAGGCGGGGCGATCGGCCCACCGTCGCCGGGAAACGGGCGGTGTTGCGCAACGGCATTGCTTATGCGCCGTCGCGGGCGCCGGAAAATGTGAAGAGCGCGATTTGGGCGGCGAACACGCTGCGCCGCAAGCCCTACGTTTGGGGCGGCGGCCACGGCTCGTTTCACGATTACGGCTATGATTGCTCGGGCTCGGTTTCGTACGCACTCCATGGAGCAGGGCTCCTCGCGGCACCGCTGCCGTCAAGCGATCTCATGCGTTACGGCGACCGAGGCCGCGGCCGGTGGATTACGATTTACGCGCGATCCGGTCATACATTTGCGGTCATTGCCGGCCTGCGCCTCGACACGACCGACTTAGGCCGCGGCGGGGATGTGGGCCCACGCTGGTATACGGACGGGCGAGATACTCGCGGCTACGTCGCGCGGCATCCAACCGGACTTTAAGGAGAATTAACCGCGGATGACGCGGATTTCTCGGATGGGACAGGGAGGGTGCGCCCCGTCCCGGCGCCGTCCACCCTGGCCTACGGTCTGGCATCCGGGTTCATTCGTGAAATTCGCGTAATCCGCGGTAAGATCGCTCAGTTTTCTGAATCCAAATCGCCTTGGGACCGCATCTCAACTAAAAGAGATCCTATTTCTATGAACACCATCACGATCCGACCGTTCGCGGCGGCGAAACTATTGACCTTTGCCGCTCTCGCGCTCGCGCTCGCGGGCTGCCACGTCACGGGCATCCGGGGCAACGGCGACATCACGACAGAAACTCGGACGGTCCCCGACTTTACCAGTGTCGAGGCGGACGGCGCCTTCACCATTACTTGGTCGAACGCGCCCGCGGGACTCAAGATTACGACCGACCAAAACCTGCTCAGCCACGTCGAGACAAGCGTGAGCGGTAGGAAGCTGCGGATTCATTCGCGCGGACAACTCCGGCCGACGGAGGGCATAAAGGTGACGCTTTCGAGCTCGGCGCTGAGCGGCGCCAGCCTTACCGGCGCGGTGCGCCTGACGGCTACGAAGCTCTCCGGCAAGGGATTCTATTTGGAAGGCACAGGAGCTACGCGAGTGGTCGTTGATGGAACGGTCACTGAATTGATGGCCACCATGTCGGGCGCAAGCAAACTTGAGGCTGGTTCGCTGCAGGCGGAAACCGTGGAACTATCGATCGCCGGCGCCGGGAAAGCGGAGGTGGCGGCGAGCAAGATATTGAAGGTTGCGATTTCCGGAGCGGGCAAGGTGACCTACACCGGCAATCCAACAGTCGAGAAGCATATCAGTGGCGCGGGAAGCGTCAGGCAGCGAGACTGAGGGGTAAAATCGCGCAAGCTTGCCGCGGATCAGAAAGATTTGTTTCGCGTCGGTGAATCACTCA
This sequence comes from Verrucomicrobiota bacterium, assembly GCA_041167205.1. Classification (GTDB taxonomy): domain Bacteria; phylum Verrucomicrobiota; class Verrucomicrobiia; order Chthoniobacterales; family UBA10450; genus AV80. The sequence continues at coordinate 2,778 of JBEEHC010000218.1, read as the reverse complement.
AGTTGAGGTCGACTCGTCATGACCTCGCGAAATTTCCTCTGCTTTCTCTTTGCCTTAGCCAGCTGCTGCTCCTGCGCGAAGCTGCGGGCGACCGAACCGGAGGCGACTCCGGGAGAATGGAAGTTGGTTTCGACGAGCAACAACGTGGCGCTCTATCGCCGTTCACGTCCGGGACCGGGACACTATGAGTCGAAGGCCATCGGCGAAGTTGCGGCATCGACCGCGATTGTTCACGCGGTCGCCGATGACATGGAATCCTATTCACAGTTCATGCCTTACACGGTGGAATGCCGGGTGTTGAAACGGGAAGCCGATTTGGTCCTCACCTACCAACGAATCTCCGCGCCGCTGGTCAGCGATCGCGACTACACGCTGCGTGTTCGAACGACTTCAAAAAAGGTCGAGGGAGGGATCAGCTATCTCACCCGGTGGGAAACGGACAATGCGGCCGGTCCCGCGGAAAAGCCCGGGGTCGTTCGTGTGAAATTGTGCGAAGGCGGTTGGTTGCTCGAGCCACTGGGTCCGAATGTGACGCGCGCGACTTACTCGGTTTATACCGACAGCGGCGGAGTCATCCCTGCTTTCATTAAGAACACCGGAAGCCAGATCGGGATCCGAAAGATTTTCACGGCGATTCGCAAGCAAGTGCGAGATCCGAAATACAGCGCAGCAAGATGAATCAGCGCTTCGCGTCGACCCCCTGCCCCTAAGCCCGCCATTTAGGATCCACAACCTGCGCGGCGCCATAAGTGCGCCGGGGCGGGCGGTCATCCTTGTTGAGATACTTGAGAAAAAAGTTGAGGACGTTCAACAAGATGATCAAGACGAAGAGAATCAACAAAATGCGCAGTTGCGCCGTGACTTGAGCGTTGGAGCCGGTTTCCAACGTCGCCTTCGCAGGATCATCCGGCGAGTACGACACCACAATCTTCTGACCAACGGGATATCGACTGAGAATGGCATCCGTTTCTCTCGGGGGATACCCGCCGGCAAAAGAAATCCGTTGACCGGTGAAGGGTGCGCCGTTCACGGAATAGGTATAAGTGACGCGCGGTTGCTTTCGGAACATCACTTTCGCGCGCTCCGACGTTGTGACAGTGCCATTCACCATGGGCCAACTGGTGCTGGCTTTGGCCAGTCCGATATTCTTCCACGCTTTCCAGAGAGCGAATGGGAAGGCGATGAGAAAGATAAGCTGGAGCATGGGGAGACGTTGTCCGAGTGTTTCGGAAAGAGCACAAGCCTAATCGCCTTCTCCTCTCTGCTGTAGCCGCTTCGCTGTGCGAAGCGCTTGGGCCGCGACGACAGTTCTAGTAATCCCCGCCCCCACAAGACGGCGGCGACAGCATCAGTCTCCGGGCGCCGGGGCGCGGCTCCCGGCTTCCAGCATGCGCACCCGTTTGTCGAGATAGGGTAAACGAATGGTGAGCGTGAGTCCCTTGCCTTCGTTGCTTTCAATCGCCATTTCGCCGCCGTGTTCGCGCACGATCCGGCGCACGATCAGCAGACCGAGACCGGAGCCGGAACTCTTCGTCGTGAAGTAAGGATCGAAGACGCGGCTCAAACTCTCCGCGGACATGCCGCCGCCGGTGTCGGTGAAGCTGATGTTGACGTGCGTGGCGTCCATATCCGTTCGGATGCGCAGAATGCCGCGGCGTTTCATCGCTTCGAAGCTGTTCTTGATCACATTGTAGAAGACCTGCTTCATCTGGTCGCGATCGAGCTCGAGCAACGGAAGATCGGAGCGCAGTTCCTGCTCGACCACGATATCGCGATCCTCGATCTCGGGAGCGAAGAAGCGCACGGCTTCTTCCACGATCGCGTTCACATTCTCCGGATGAAGCACGGGGTTCGAGGGCCGGATCGCCTGCAGAAATTGCGTCACGATCGAATCGAGCCGGGTGATCTCCGCGCGCGCAATGGCGATCGCTTCCTTGAGCTCTTCCTTCACTTTCCCATCGAGCTTGCGCACCTTGCGCTCCATCAATTGCAAATGGATGTGAATTGAATTGAGCGGATTGCCGATCTCATGCGCGACGCCCGCCGCCAAAAGGGTGAGCGCTTTGAACCGTTCCGACTCGATCGTCTTCTCCGTCGAACGCCGGCTCTCGGTGATGTCGCGCAAAATGATCGCGTGTCCCACCGGCTCGGCGGGGCTGTTCGCGCCGCGATTGCCGGGGCGAGACGAGCCTGCACTGAGCGGAGTCGAATGGGTCGAGCCGTCGTCTTTGCTCGTGCGCCGCTCGATCAGGAGCGGCACGATGTAGAAATTGAGAAAACGATTCGCCGGATAGAAAATTTCCATGTCGCGGCTGACGGCGCCCTCCGATTGCGAGAGCGATTTCCAATCGAGCCCGCGCACGCGTTCGTCGAGACGTTTGCCGATGGAACTTTCGGCCTCGAGTCCGAACAACTCGCAGGCGGCGTCATTCACGTAGGTGATGCGACCCTTCGCGTCGGTCACGATGATGCCTTCCTGGATCGCGTTGAAGACCGTCTCGATCAGTCCCTTCTCCTGCGCGAGTTGGAGGAGGTAGTTCTGAACGTCCTCCGGGCCGATGCGGCCGAGGCGCTCGATCAATTTGTCGAGGAAGCCGGATTTCATCTTCTTGTCATTCCGAGCGCAGCCGACGGATCTCTCGCCCCTGTTGGTGAAGGCGGCGCGATCCACCGGATTTCAGCGAAAGATTCCTCGACTGCGCTCGGAATGACAAGCGAGGAGCGCTCGCCCCGCACGACAAACTGCATGACCCTGGTCCCGCGCCTACGGCACCGCAC
>JBEEHC010000217.1:0-10226 GCA_041167205.1 Verrucomicrobiota bacterium | reverse complement strand
AGGGCGGCAATCCCTTCCGGCGAGACCGGTCCTCCTGTATTCCCCCACTCCTGGCGGATGAAGGTGAGAACGTCGGCAATCTTCGCATCGCTCAAGGTTTTATCCCACGGCTGCATCACAGCCGTCCCGAAGGTCATTCCCTTAACGGTGAGCGGACCTTGCAAACCTTTCAGCACGATCATCCCGAGCCGGCGAGTACCGCCATTCACATATTCTGATCCAGCCAGGGGCGGATATTGGCCGGCAACTCCGGTGCCGCTCATTTGATGACAGGTGGCACAATTCGCCGAAAAAATCTTTTTGCCGCGCTCGGCTGGTGATAGTTCGGCCGTCTGAGTTGCACCGCCCGGGCCGGTCGCTCCGGATTTGGTCGGACGCGGCGCGCCGCCGAGCGGGTCAAGACCGTCGCCGCTGAAGTTTCCGGAATAACGTCCGAGATAAGCGCCGCCAAAAAAGATGGCGAGCCCGTAGATCGCGATCAACCAGAGCGAGAGAGGCTCGAGACCAGCGAGCGGTTCCCGCTTTTCGCGCTGAATGGCGGCGTGAACCTGTTGGACATCCTCGGTTTCACCATAGTCCATCCCCTGCCGGACTCTGCGCTCGGGAGCGGGTGAGTTCTCGTTCATTTCGCCTCCTTCGTCGGTGCGGGCGCAGGTGATGCCGAAGAGGCGGCGGCGGGTGAAGGCCCGGGGGCCGATGGCGGCGCACCTGTCGTTTTCACTTCTTTCAACGGGTGTGATTGGTCGAGAGACATCAGATACGCCACGAGACACTTCGCATCGTAAGTCGGAATCACTTCCCAGCCTTCTGGCACTTGATCCCTCTCGTCCAACTTCAAAGCATCGGCCGCGCGTTCGCCGCTGATCCGCCGTTTCTCATAGAGGAAATGATAAGCCGGCATGTTGGAATCGAGGACAAGGCTGCGCGGACTGTAAATGTGACGATGATGCCATGCGGCAGTATAGGGCGGCAGGCCGCCATTGGTTGTGGCAGTTGGGCCAGTCGCAGTCGCGGCGTTCGCGACGGCGGTTGGAGAAGTTCCGGGCGCGGCCGTGGCCGGGGGAGGCGCTGACGGAGTCGCTGAGGCCGCAGGAACCGGAGGTGTTGACGGGGAAGCGCCGGGTGATGGATTTGGCGCGGGTGATGTCGGCCCAACAGGGGTTGGGATTGCAGCGGGAGACAGGCTTTCCTCCTCCGGTGGCGCGCTTTTCCCAATGTTCGACAAGTCCGGGCCCAACCTCATTTTGCCCAGCACGATGGGACGCTCGAAAAGATAATCACGCGGCGCGCTGCGACGCTCGCCCCATTTTTGCTTCGGATCGAGGTCGCGCGTTCGCTCTACGTCGGGGGCCGCGTAATCGGCGCGGATCTGCTGGCTGTGACAGTAAACACAACCATTGGCCGCATAAATTCTGCGGCCACGGTCGGCCATTCCCGACTTCGGCGCGGGATAAGGGTCATTTCCCTCTTCGTCCGTTTGCGGATCGAGGTGCCCGATCTGGTAATTGGGAATGAGGACCAGCCCCGCCCATGAGAAGGCGAAGGTGCCGAAGATCCCGAGAAAGAGCGCTACGATCCCTTTCATAGGCGCGCCTCGAGGGCCTCCCCTTCCTGTGGATTGAGAAATGTCGGAACACTCGCCGTCCGGCCCAAACCAAAAAGCATCAGGCCGAAATGAAATGCGAAAACGAAATGCGCGACGGTCAAAAGCAAACCGGAAACGCTGCGTCCTCGCAGATAGGGCAGGATCGATTCAGTGCTCTCGCTGAAAGCGAGCGATGGATCGTGCATGCTGGTCCCCTGGGCAAGACCGCCGATGAGCAGCATTGCAACCATCAAGCCAACCCCATACGTGGAGGACCAAAAGTGAAGCTTGATCAAGGAGGCATAACGCCATTCGCGCCCGACCAGCCGCGGCACGATGTAGTACATCGAGCCGAACATCACCATGGTGAAGAACGCGTACAGCCCCATGTGCGAATACGCGATGCTGGCCTCGGTAAAGTGCACATAACCGGCGACCGAACGGAGTGAGAGCACGACGCCGATCAAGCTGAAAACCGTGTAGGAAATGGCGCCGAAGACAGTGAAGCGCAGCGTCGGGCTATATCGAAGCAAACCAAAGTACCCGCGCATCGTCATGTGATGATTCAGACCGACGGTCGCCACCGGGATGATGGTGAGAATCGTCGCGGCGATGCTGGCGGTAATCATCCAGGCGGGGAACGGGCCGTCGACCAGACGTTGCATTCCGGTCCAGCTGGCGAAGAGCGCGTAAGTCCAAAATCCGATCGCCGCCAGATGGTAGCTGTAGACCGGGCGCCCGATCACTTTCGGAATCATGTAATACGCCGTGCCGAGCCCGATCGCGCCGAACCAGAGGAAAAGAAGATTGTTCGCGTACCACCAGGTCACTGCCTCTTGCATCACGCCCTGCACCGGGACGACGAAGAGCATGACTTGCGCGGCGCCGTAGACCCACGGGAACCAGAGAAAAGCGCCAAGCAAATACCATTGCGTGACGTAAATGTGGTCGCCGCGGCGAAAGCGGAACATGAGCATCGCCCAGGAAACGACCAGCGAGTAGGCGACGAAAAGAACGATGGCGGCGTAAGGCGGAAACTCGAGCCATTCATATCCAGTGCTGTCGCCGGCCAGAATCCCACCCACCCCAAGCAGGACGCCGAGATTCCAAAACGCACCGCCACCGATGAGCAGCAGAGGATGCCGCAACGTCGTCCGGCATAAACGCGCCATGAGCCAGATCGCGGTGCCAATGCCGGCCATCGACGCCCAACCGTAAACCATCACGTTCATGTGCGCGGGCCGGATGCGACCCCAAGTGAGAAAGCCGACGTTCGCCAGCATGTCGGGCGCGTGGAGTTTGAAGGAGGTGAATCCGGCGAACAGTGTCCCAAGCAGGAGCCAGGCAATCGCGGAGCCGTAAAAGAACAAAACGGGCAGGCGGGTGGAAGCGTCGATCAACGCGCGCTCGACTTGCTCGACGTCACGGATCGTTACGTCCGACTCCGAGGTCGGCGCAACCGCAGCGGTCGTGGGCGGTATGAGTGGGACGTCAGCAGGATTCATCTAGAAAAATTTAAGTTGAGGAGCGCTCATGGCGTTTTCCCGCGGACCGGTGACGGCGCCCCCGGCGCGGTGGGTGAAGGCGACGCGGAAGGCGGCATTCGCGTCTTCACCGCGGCGGACGGCGGAGAAGCTGCTGGAGTGGTCGACGCGCCGGGCTGCGTTCCGGGAGGAGCCGGTGGTGGATTAATAACGGCTGCGGGTTGATTTCGGCTTTCCGAGTTGGGCCCGGTTACGGCAGTGGGTTTCGGTGTCCCGCTCGCGCTCGCGGCTGGTGACGGAGCGGGAGAAGCGGTACCCGGCGCTGGGGGACTCGCCGCTGGCGGGGCAATCGGATTTGCTGGCGCGGGCGATTTCTGGGCCAGCTCGGCCACCGTTAATTTCATCGCGTCGGTGATCGGGATTCTCACCACCCCCTTATTCTTATCGACCCAAGCATAGGTCGTGAGCGCCTTGGTCGTTTCATCCCGCACTGCTTGCAGCTTCTCGACCCGAGCCTTGGCCCGCTTCTTCTCATAGGAGGTTCCACGCGGCGATGCGCCAATGACGACCAGGGTCAGCAATCCGAAGAAGGCAAAAAGTAACACCACTCCGACCCACGTCGAAAACATGGAGCGTGGCTGGTATTTTTGAGGTGGTTCGTCGGGCGTCACGGTTAATTAGTTGTGCGAAGAGACTCCAGGAGACGGGGATCGCGATTCGGAAAGAGCGACGTCCTGGCGACAATTCGCAGATAGAAGAACCCCAGCGTCGCGCCAATTGCGATCAGAGACACCAAATCCCAAATGCTCACGTGCAGGCCGACACCATGCAGCGCGGGCAGAATCACGATATAGATATCGACGGCCTGCATAAAGACCAGCCACCCCGCGATCAGGCAAAGCTGCTGCGCCTTCCTTTTCGGGCTGCGCAAAAGCAGAAGGACGAACGGCACGAAGAACCGGCCGATCACCAGGAACAAACTCAGGCTGTTCCACGATTCCGTATTTCGCCGGATAAAATATTCGGTCTCCTCCGGCATGTTCGCGTACCAGATGAGCATGTATTGGCTGAAGCCGATGTAGGCCCAGAAGACCGTGAACGAGAGCATCCATTTCCCCATGATGTGGTAGTGCTCCGGCGTGACGGTGTCTTTCAAATATCCGGCCTTCCGCAACGCGGTAATGACCAAAACCAGGAGCGACATCGAGCTGCCCGCGGCGCCGGCAAATATGTAAACGCCCCACATGGTCGAGAACCAGTGGTAATCCAATCCCAGGAGCCAGTCGTAGGCGCCGAAGGTGAGCGAAAGCGCAAAAAGCGGCAGGGCGATAAATGCGGTTTTCCGCATCTTCAAGGTGAACGCGGGATTGCCATCACGATCCTGCCGGACCGAGAAACGCCGCAGGAGAAAAGCTGCGCCGGAAAAAAAGACGAAATAGAAGACCGCGCGGACGAGAAAGAAATGCCAGTTCAGATAAGCGCGCTTGCTGTCGAGAATGGGATCATGTCCAGGGGCGACGTTCATCCACTCGTAGAGATGATGGCGGAAAATCAAGACCGGGATGAAGAACACCGCCATGACCGGGATGAGCATGGCCAGATTCTCCAGCTGCCGGCGCACTACGACCGACCACTCCGCATCCGTCACGTGATGCACAATGATCCAGAAAAAGCAGCCGGCCAGGATCGTGAAGAAAAAGGCAAAGGCAAAAAGCCACGAGAAACTGAACTGGTGCCGATTAACGAAAGCTCCCACGACGCAGAGTCCAAGGCTGACCAAACCGACCAGAGCCAGCACTAACGACAAACCCCCAAAACGGTTCGTTTCGAAATATTCGCCCTCGGGCACCGGGACGACGTCAGAACGCTCGCTCATTTTTTTGGCGCCTCCGGTTTCGGTTCGGGTTTGGTCTCCGCCGGTTTATCCAATTCCGCCCGGTGCTCCGGAGGCACATCCGCTTCCGTGGCGTTTTGGCTGCGTTGCAAGGCGCGCAGATAAGCGATAATTGCCCAGCGATCGGTCACGGTCACGTTCGGCCCGTAGGCCAGCATTGTATTCTTGCCGTTGGTGATCGTGTTGAATATTTCGCCGTCAGCCATCTTGCGCTTTCCCTCGTCCTGCAAGCTAACTACGGTCGCGAGGCCATATTGTTTCGTGATTCCATCCCCAGCCGCCGTCATGCCGTGACAAACGGCGCAATTGATATTGAAGCGCTGTTTCCCCCGCTCCATCAAATCGCCCGTCACCGTCATCGGTAAACCGGTTCCCCAATTCGTCCCCATTTTGCCCGTGTTGTAATAATCTGTGCCTGCGCTGAACCCGAGGCGGGGCTGCGCATTCATCTCGGACGCGACCGGCGCCGCCCCCGGATTCGGTTCGCTCGACGCCTGCGGCATTTCGTAACCCATCGGAACTGTTCCGGCGATGGGGATCCGAGCGCCGCGCCCGTCGGCAAAGAATCCGAGCGGCGCTTGTGCGCGGACTTTCGGTTGGCGCACCATGTCGGGGAAAACTTCAATGGGCGAGCCAGTGCTCTTCTGCCCGCGAAAGCCGAAGATGGCGACGATGGCGACGCCGGTCAGCAGAAAAATAAAGAAGAAGCCGCGGAGCATAATTTAGTCTTCGTGGATTATCGTCACATGCTGCCCGCCGCTCTGTTCGAGGAGTTCGCGCGCCTCGAGCTCGCTAAATCGCGGATCGCGCGCTTCGATCACCAGGAAAAACCCATCGTTGGTTGCGCGGCTGAACCGTTGCCAATTGAAAATCGGATGATACCAGCGCGGGAGACCGTTCATGAGGAGCATGGCGAAGAACGCGGTGAAGGCGGAGAAGAGAACCGTGAGCTCAAACATGATGGGGAAAAACGCCGGCACCGTCGCCCAGTTCGTCGGCTTTCCGTGCACGATCAGCGGATAAATGAACCAGGAAGGTCCGAACTCCAGGATTGCCGCGGTTAGCAATCCCGTAATCCCGCCGCCGAGCACCACGGCGCTGAGCCAGGACTTCCCGAGCCCCATTGCTTCATCCATTCCGTGGATTGGAAACGGCGAATGCACGTCCCAGCGTTTGAAGCCGGCATCGCGGACGCGCTTCGCCGCTTCGTAGAGCGCGGCGGCGCTGGGGTATTCCGCGCCCATTCCGTAGACTTTGTTTCCGGATGGGGTTCTCATGAGCGCTCCTGTCCGCCCGCAGCGACGGTATGATGTTCATCCGGCGACGCATAATGAGGGTTGGCCTCCGGCAGCACGATCTTCACTTCCGACATCGCGATCATCGGGAGGTAGCGAATGAAAAGGAGGAAAAGGGAGGTGAAAATTCCGAACGTGCCGATGAACGTCCAGATGTCCACCCACGTCGGGTAAAACATGCCCCAGGACGACGGGAGAAAGTCCCGATGCAGTCCGCCGACGATGATGATGAAACGCTCGAACCACATGCCGGCGTTCACGCACATGCAGACGAAATAAACGACGTAGATGTTCTGGCGGAAACGCTTGAACCAGAAAAGTTGCGGCGAAACCGTATTGCAAAAGAGCATGCCGACCCACCAGTACCACCAGTAGGGGCCGAAGATGCGGTTATAGAAGGCGAACTTCTCGTACTGATTTCCGCTATACCAGGCGACGAAGAACTCCATCGCGTAGGCGTACCCGACGATCGAGCCAGTCAACAAAATGATCTTCGCCATTTTGTCGATGTGCTGCGGCGTGATGATGTCTTGCAGTTTGTAGATCGCGCGGGCCGGGATGAGCAGCGTGAGCACCATGGCGAAGCCGCCGAAGATCGCGCCGGCCACGAAGTAGGGCGGGAAGATCGTGGTGTGCCAGGTCGGAATAATCGATGTCGCGAAGTCGAAGGAAACGACGCTGTGCACCGAGAGAACGAGCGGCGTGGAAAGACCGGCCAGCAACAGGTAGGCCATTTCATAATGACGCCAGTTGCGGTTCGAGCCGCGCCAGCCCAAGGCGAAAATTCCGTAGAGGAACTTCTTGATCTTCGTCGTGGCCCGATCCCGCAAGGTCGCAAGATCCGGGACCAGGCCGGTATACCAAAAGAGGACCGACACTGAAAAGTAGGTCGAGACCGCGAAGACGTCCCAGAGCAGCGGACTGCGGAAGTTCGGCCAGATGCCGTAATTATTCGGCAGCGGCGCGAGATACCACGCCATCCAGACCCGACCCACGTGCACGCCGGGGAAAATCGCCGCGCAGATAACCGCGAAGAGGGTCATTGCTTCGGCGGCGCGATTGATGGAGGTGCGCCATTTTTGCCGGAGCAGGAAGAGGATGGCGGAAATGAGTGTGCCGGCGTGTCCGATACCGATCCAGAAAACGAAGTTGGTGATGTCCCAGGCCCAGCCGACCGGATGATTCAATCCCCAGGTGCCGACGCCGGTGGAAATTTGGTAGCCGAGACAGAACAGACCGAACATCGCCACCATCGAGGTGATCGCGAACGCGACCCACCACCAGCGCGGCGCGTTTGCTTCAATGACGCCGGCAATCCGCTCGGTGATCCAGCTGAAGTTCCGCTTGTTTAGGACCAGTGGCACCCGCACCAAACGTTTTTCGGCCGAAGCGGCTGCTTCGTCTTCGATCACATCCGGAACTGTTGTCGCGCCGTCCATTTCTAAAAAACTCCTGTCATTCTGAGCCTGTCGAAGGATCTCTTACTTTTCCGACTGCTACGCGCGCTTCCAAGGCAAAGTAAGAGGTTCTTCGACTCCGTTCCGCTCCGCTCAGAATGACAAGTGTGGAAACGCATCACGGTTTCTCCTCCGATTTCACCGTGCCTTCATCGTGCTGGCGGATATCGTGTTTGGCTTTGGGATGCTCGGGTCCTTCGTGGCCATGGCCGAGACTCGCCACCGCGATTCTTCCGGCGTCAGGCATTTTCGGATTCGGGTTTCTGATCCGCGCCAGATAACTCGTGCGAGTGTTCACATTCAGGTATTCGAGCAGACGATAATTGCGGTCCTGCTTTTTCATCTTCGAAACGCGGCTCTCAGGATCCGAAACATCGCCAAAGACAATCGCTTCCGTGGGGCACGCCTGAGCACACGCGCTCGTAAAGGAGTCGCGCGGAATGAGCGTGTTGCTCGACGCACCCGCGCGAACGTGTGCGGCGATCTTGGCCTCCTCGATTCGCTGGACGCAATAGGTGCATTTCTCCATCACACCGCGCATTCGCACCGTGACGTTCGGATTCTTTTGCAGCTTTACGGTGTCAGCCGCGCCCTTTTTCGTCAGCGGCCCGAGGTATTCCTGATACACGGTGACAAGGCCCAGGACTTTCTCTTTGCCAATCGGCCGCTGGTTGTAGTCGAAGTAATTGAACCGGCGCACCTTGAACGGGCAGTTGTTCGCGCAATACCGCGTGCCGATGCAGCGGTTGTAGGCCATCACATTCAAGCCATCCTCGCTGTGCACGGTGGCGTTCACCGGACAAACGGTTTCGCACGGCGCGTTTTCGCAGTGCTGGCACATCATCGGCTCGTGCACGATCTCAGGGTTTTCCGGGTATTCGCCCTTGTCCTGGTTGAATGGCTTGGCGCTCGCGTAATAGCGATCGAGCCGCAGCCAGTGCATCGCGCGGCCGTGACCGACCTGGAGCTTGCCCACAATCGGAATATTATTTTCGCTTTGGCAGGCGACAATGCACGCGCTGCAGCCGGTGCAGACATTCAAATCGACCGACATTCCCCACTGTTGCGCGGCCTTGAGCGGCGGATGGCTGTAAAGCGACGGCAACTTCTCCGGCAATTCGTCGTCACCCGCGATCTTCTTCACGAATTCGTTGTCTTTGCGATAATGTTCGACCGTCGCTTCGCGCACGAGCCCACGGCCTTCGATGCTCCAGTGGTCCTGCGTAATCGAAAGCGCGTACGTCCCGGCCACTTTCTTAACCTCAACTTTTTCCACGGTCTTGCCGTCGGCGGTGATAAAGTGCGGGTTCGAGCTGTTGCGCAAGAGGTAGCCGTTGAAGCCCGCTTCTTCGCCGACAGGTCCTGTCTGCTTGCGTCCGTAACCGAGAGGAATGGTGATGGAGGCATCCGCGTGACCGGGCGAGACGAGCACTGCGATCACGAGCTCGCGCCGGATATTATTTTTTTGCGCATCGAGGCCTTTTTCGGTGATTGCGATGCTTACAAGATCGCCCGTGTTGACGTGAAGATGTTTCCCGAGAACCGGACTCATGATGGCGGCGTTGTCCCACGTGAGCTTCGTGATCGGGTCGGGCAATTCCTGCAGCCACCCGTTATTGATGTAACGTCCGTCGTCCATCGCGTAACTGCGGACGAGGACGATCTCGGGAGAGTCGAGCGTCGGCCTTGGCGGCGGAGCCCAAAGCGTATGGGCAACTCCACCGGCATTGTTCGAATTGAAGGTCGGAGGTTTGTCTTTCAGCGTCACGTGCGACGCAAAACCATCTCTCAAGAGCCGGGACCACGCCGTCGGGAAATCGCCCGGTGGCGCGGTGGCGCGAAATGTCTCCTGCACGAGCTCGGGTCCGTCCGCTTTGGGAGCGCCCAGGACGGCATTCATCAAGTCGAGTTCCGAGAGACCGCCGAAAAGCGGAAGAATCATCGGTTGCATCGCGAGATACGCGCCTTCGGATGTAAGCGCGTCGCCCCACGCTTCCAAATAATGAGCGGCGGGAACGTGCCAATTGCTCAGCGTCGAAGTCGCATCCTCATAATGACCAAGGCGCACTACGTCCGGCACTTTCTTCTGGAGGTCGGGCCAATCGACCGGCCCTCTCGTCTCCCGATCCTGCGTAATTCCGCGCGGCGCATTGTAGACGGGATCGCCCCCGAAAATGAAAAGCTGCTTGATCCGTCCCGCATTCATCTCCCCGGCCAACTGCAGAATGCTGTTCGTTTTCGAATTCCGAGCAAACTCTCGAATGATCAGCGTCTCGCCGATATTCTTAAGCGCGGAATTGACGGCGTAAGCCAGGAACTGCACCACGACCGGCTGATGCGCCCCGGCGAGGACAAGGCTCGCACCGGGTTTTGAGAGGAGGTCGTTGGCCACTTCGGTTATCCACTGCTCGTCGAATTTCTCGACGGCGCCTTCCGGGGCCTTGAGTGTGGCGATCGTCGTAAACAGACCGGCGTCTTTCGTGGCCGCGGCCACCTTTCCGGCGAGCGCGA
>JBEEHC010000216.1:0-11237 GCA_041167205.1 Verrucomicrobiota bacterium | reverse complement strand
GCGTGATCTTAACGGTGGTTTCTTCCAAGCGCGGAAAATGGATCCGCGTCTGCCGCAGCAGAAGCTCGGTCTTCGTTGATCTAGATGTCCGTGTCACTCTGTTCGCCCTCTGCCTTTCGATGGCTGCGGACAATACAATTGCGGAGATGACATCGCGAAGCGATTTGTGCGCCAGGCCAAAGAATCGTGTTTTCCAGGATTGCGTCGGCCCCTACCCGGCAACCGGGCCCCACCGAATAAAAGCCGGAAAGACGAGCGCTCGGATCGACCACTGCGTCCGCTGCGACCTGCACCGGCCACTCGGCCGCGCTGACGTAATCTGGTTTCCAGCGCTCCTCCTTGATGATGCGATGGACGGCGAGGTATTCGGCGCGGGAACCGATATTGAACCACTTGCCATCATCCAAAACCACTCCGCCGATCTTGCCGTCCCGGCCAATCCATTCCGCGAGAATGGGAATAAACGAAACGTTTTGGGCCGGCGGGATCCGGCGAAAAATCTTCGAGTTCCAAACCGATACATTGGCGAAGTCGTACTCTCCGGCATGGCCATATTTGTTTTCGATGTCCACGACGCGGCCGTCTTGCAAAGCCACACCCGCGGCGAGTCCGGTCTTCCGGAGCGCCAGCGTGACATCGTTTCCCTTGCGAAAATGCTCTTCGACTAATGGCCCCAGCGCGAAGTCCGTCAGAAGGTCGCCGCTGTAAACAATGAATGGCTCTGGCCGCAAGAATCCTTCCACATTTTTTATCCCGCCGCCCGTTCCGAGCAGGACCGTCTCGTGAACCAGTTTTAATGGGTGCCGGGCATAGGTCCCGTCGCCGAAGAGTTTTTCGAATGGCGCGGCAAGATGATGTGTGTTGATGACGAAGGACTCCACGCCAAGACCGCACAAATGATCGAGCGCGAAAGTAATGAGCGGCTTTTGAAAAATCGGAATGAGTGGTTTTGGCAGATCGTCCGTCAACGGACGCAACCGCGTGCCCAATCCCGCGCCGAGGACGAAAGCTTGTTTGATTAGCGGCATGAGCGCGGAAAGGTGTCGATGCTTGTGCTACGCCGCCACTCTGGTAAAACTGGAGCCATGGCAGAAGAAACCATCTGGCGCGGCACGTCCTCGCAACTGAAAAACCTTGGCCTCTTCATTTTGTGCGGGCTGTTTTGCTGGCTCATCGTGCCAATCTTCATCGCGCTCACCCGTTATCTTCAAACGAAAAACAACGTTTTCGAGCTTACAACCGAACGGTTGAAAATCACCGAGGGGGTTTTCAGCAAGGTCACCGAAACGCTGGAGCTCTATCGCGTGAAAGACATCGAAGTGCGGCAACCGTTCTTCTATCGCATGCTTGGCGTGGAAAACATTCAGGTCAACACTTCGGATCTGTCGTCGCCGGTTATTTTGCTCGAAGCAATTCCGAAGGCCGTCGGACTAGCCGACAAACTGCGGAACCAGGTCGAAATCATTCGCGTGCAGAAGAAGGTGCGCGAAATCGATCTCGAATAGCGATCTTCTGTAGCGGCGGTCTGGGACCGCCGTCGCACCGGCAAGTCGTCCGATTATCGGCGGTCATAGACCGACGCTACAGGACAGGGCCTAATTTTTTAGGTAAAGCGAGTTGGTCCCGAAATCGATGATGGCGTGGTAGTGCTGCAACATCTCGGACCCGAGCAGGCCGGCCACGGGCGGCGACGCGTCGAGCAATCCGCCGTGAATTAAGCGTTCGAGATTGATCACCCCGACCCGGTGACTTTGCATGTCCATGGAGCCGATTGAAAAACGAGTAATGTTCGCCAGACGGACGCGGCTCTGCGCCAGATTCACCCCGACGGATTTGAACTTCGTTTGGCTCAGAGGAATTTTCATGCGGAGCACAAACTGGGAATGCAGCAGCGTCGCAAATGCACCGGTATCCACCATCAGCCTGGCTTTTGTGCCGTTGACCGATCCGTCGACGTAAAGATTGTAACCCTCGCTCTCGTGCATCCGCACCCGGCGGTAGCCGCGGAAGTTGAATCCTGGAACCGGGCCGGAAACGCGCGGATCAATCTTCAAAACGAGCAGCATTCGATCGTAGTCGAGCACCGCCATAAGCGGGGATAAAATGTCGGTGCCGAGGATCCCGTCGCTTTCGCGTTTGTTCTCCTCCCCATTCTTGGACGATTGGCGAAGATAAGAGAAGTCGATCAACACCATCGCCTCGTCGACCAGATTGAGCGCGCCGAGCCGGAGGCTGCGCGCAATCGACATCGCGTTGAACGCGCCGTTGATATTGAGCCGCGAAGGGATTTTTGATTTGGCGCTCACGGGATTCATTCCGAAATGAACGGCGCGATCGATGGCCACCGCGCTCAGTGGAGCACCCGTGTCGACCAGCAGAACGGCCGGCTTGCCGTTGATCTCCGCGTGGACCAGCAGATGATTTTGTGAAGAGCGCTCCAGGGGGAGCGCTTCATATTGCGGCGCTTCCGTCCGCGCCGGCGTCCGCGCGAGCATGAGCCCCGGATTCCCGACAACAAGTGCGACCAGCAGAGCAGTGAGATTTTTTCGCGAGAAGAAACGCGGGATGGCGGTAAACACGGGCCGGAGGATAGCACGGGCGTCGCGAGGGCGAAAACGCTTGATTCCCACTCGCGGCAGCCGGCATTCGGAGCTAATGAATTTTTCACATGAGCAATTGCCAGCGCTTTCCCTGTTGGACCTTCGCATTTCTTAAACTCCGGAGCGCGGCGCTTTGCGGCGCACTGGCGCTGGCCGGCTGCAACAAAAGCGAAAATGCGGCCGGTTCCGCTGCTGGTGATACGATCAGGATCGGCGAGTACGCGTGCCTGACCGGACAAACGGCGAGCTTCGGAACCGCTTCGCATCAAGGCGCCCAGATGGTGATCGATGACGCGAACGCCCACGGCGGAATCCTGGGAAAACAGATCAAGCTCATCACCGAGGACGATCAGTCGAAGCCGGGCGAAGCGGCCACAGCGGTGCGGAAATTGATTTCGCGTGACCACGTGGTCGCGCTCATCGGCGAGATGGTATCCTCTCGCTCGCTCGAAGCTGGCCCCATCGCGCAGCAAAACAAGATCCCGATGGTTTCCGGCTCGTCGAATCCCAATGTGACCAAGATCGGCAACTACGTCTTTCGCGTTTGCTTCATCGACTCGTTCCAGGGGACAGTGATGGCGAAGTTCGCGCTCAACTCACTGAAAAAGACGCGGGTCGCTGTGCTGACCGACGTGCGTCAGGATTACAGCGTCGGCCTCGCGCAATTCTTCAAAGAATATTTCACGAAGAACGGCGGCACCGTGGTGGCCCTGCAAAGTTACAGTTCGGGCGATCAGGATTTCAAGGCGCAGCTGATCTCGATCAAAGCAGCCAATCCGGAGGCGATTTTTGTTCCCGGTTACTATAATGAGGTCGGGCTGATCGCGCTCCAGGCCCACGAGCTGGGGATCACTGTTCCGCTCATGGGTGGCGATGGCTGGGATTCGCCCCTGTTGACGCAAATCGGCGGTGTTGCGCTGGAGGGCAGCTTCTTTACGAACCATTTCTCCACCGAGGACCAGTCGCCGATCATTCAGGATTTCATTCGCGAATTCAAAAAGCGCTTCAGCCGCGATCCAGACGGAATGGCCGCGCTCGGGTACGACGCGGCCAAGGTGCTGCTCGATGCGATGGTCCGCTCCGGCAGCACGGAACCCGCGAAGGTGCGCGACGCCTTGGCCGCGACCAAGGATTTCCAAGGCGTGACCGGAAAAATCACGATCGACGAAAATCGGAACGCGAATAAGTCGGTAGTGGTGCTCACGATCAAGGACAATGGGTTCCACTACGTCGAAACGATCGCGCCCTGACGGGCCCGTGCGCCGTCATCCCTCATCGACCACGACCGGCAAAGGGGAGGACGGAATCTTTTGGCGTTGCGCCGCGAGGCCGGCTGATGGTTAACTCTGCGCGGCTCACACCGACGTAACGATGTTACCATCATCCGAACCGACCAACGGCAAGTTCATCCGCGGACTCGGCTTGCTCGATTCAACGATGCTCGTCGCAGGCTCGATGATCGGCTCGGGCATATTCATCGTCTCGTCAATCATTGCGCGCCAGGTCGGCTCGCCCGGTTGGCTGCTCGTCGTCTGGCTCGTTACCGGCCTGTTGACGCTGATGGCGGCGCTCTCCTACGGCGAGCTGGCTGCGATGATGCCGAAAGCTGGCGGCCAATATGTTTACCTGCGCGAAGCATTCTCGCCGCTCTGGGGCTTCCTTTACGGCTGGACGCTTTTTCTCGTGATTCAGACCGGCACTATCGCGGCGGTCGCGGTTGGTTTCGCACGCTACATGGGGGTGCTCGTTCCCTGGGTATCGGAGTCGAATTATCTGATCGCGCCCATCCGGTTCGGGAGCTACGCACTCTCGCTTTCGACTGCGCAGTTCGTGGGCCTGGCGCTCATCGCGCTTCTGACCTTCATGAACACGCGCGGATTGAGACTGGGCAAGCTGGTGCAGAACGTTTTCACGACCGCGAAGACAGGTGCCCTCATCGCGCTCATCCTGCTCGGCATCATCGTCGGTTGGAAATCGGGGGCCGGCGCGGGGAACTTCAGCGACTTCTGGAGCTTGCGCGGAAATTTGCAGGACGTCGGGCAAGGCTTGACCGCCGCGACCGCGTTCGGTCTCTTCGTCGGCATCTGCGTGGCGCAAACGAATTCGCTCTTCTCCGCCGATGCCTGGAACAACATCACGTTCACCGCCGGCGAGGTCATTAATCCGCGCCGCAACGTTCCGCTCTCGCTGGCGTTCGGGACAATCCTCGTCATTGGTCTCTATCTGCTCGCCAACGTCGCTTATTTGGCGGTGCTGCCGTTCACGGCGATCCAGAATGCGGCCAGCGACCGCGTTGCCTCTGAAACCGCCAACGTTATCTTCCCCGGCACGGGCGCAACCATCATGGCTATCGCGATCATGGTTTCGACGTTCGGCTGCAACAACGGGCTGATTCTGGCCGGAGCGCGCGCGTACTATGCCATGGCGCGCGACGGTCTCTTCTTTCGCCGCGTGGGCGAGCTGAACAGGCAGCATGTCCCGGCGTGGGGCCTCATCATCCAAGGCGTCTGGGCCGGTCTTCTCGTCCTGCCGCGCACCGTGAAGACAGACGCTGCCGGCACGGTCATCGGTTATGGGAACCTTTACGGCAACCTTCTCGACTACGTTATTTCGGCCGCGCTCATCTTTTACATCCTGACGATCGTCGGAATTTTCGTGCTGCGCCGGAAACGACCCGATGCCGAGCGGCCCTACAAGGCTTTCGGTTATCCGTTCGTGCCCGCTCTTTACATCATCGGCGCGTCCGTGATCCTCGGCGTGCTCTTCATCTATCAGACGGCGACGACCTGGCCCGGTCTGGTCATCGTCCTCGCGGGCGTGCCAGTTTACTTTCTCTGGCGAAAATCAAGCGCTGGCACGCCGTTGGGCGACCAAGGCAGTTAGCGAAACCGAAAGACTCCGGACAGCAACCAAGAAACCACAAAAAAGAGCGAACCCATGGCAAATCTATTCGCAAGAAAACCTCTCGAAAAACTAATGATCGAGGCCGCGGAAGTCGGCGAACACAGCTTGAAACGTTCGCTCGGACCGGTGAATCTCATAGCCCTCGGCATCGGGGCGATCATCGGCGCAGGTTTATTCGTGCGCACGGCCGCTGCGATCGCGGATCGAGCGGGTCCATCGGTCGTGCTCGCCTTCGTCGTTGCTGGTCTGGGCTGCGCGTTTGCGGGTCTGTGTTACGCGGAATTCGCCTCCATGATTCCGCTCGCGGGAAGCGCCTACACTTACTCGTACGCCACGATGGGCGAGCTGGTCGCATGGATCATCGGCTGGGATTTAATCCTCGAATACGCCGTGGCGTCAGCGACGGTCGCCATCGCCTGGAGCGAATATGCCAATCGCGTGCTCGAGTGGTTCGGCATGCGCATTCCCTACCAGTGGTCTCATTCACCGTTCGAACATGACCTGGCAGGGTTGCACGGAATTATGAACATCCCCGCGGTGCTCATCATTCTGGTGCTCACCCTTCTGCTGATCCGTGGCACGAAGGAATCGGCTTTCGTCAATGGGCTGATCGTTATCCTGAAGACCACCATCGTCCTGCTCTTCATCGGAATCGGGTGGAGCTTCATCAATCCCGCAAACCATACGCCGTTGATCCCGGCGCCGACGATTTATGTAACTCCTCAGGGCATTACCCACGCCTACGGCGGAATCCTCGGTATTCTCGGCGCAGCCGGCGTGGTCTTCTTTGCTTATATCGGCTTTGACGCCGTCTCGACCGCCGCGCAGGAAGCGAGAAATCCAAAGCGCGACATGCCGATTGGGATTCTTGGCTCGCTGGCGATCTGCACGGTTCTCTATGTGTTGTTCGCTTACGTTCTGAGTGGCGTGGCCACGGTGCAGGATTTTCGCTCGGCCGGCCGTGAAGCGTCGGTCGCGTTCGCGATCACCAAATACATGCACGGGTATGAGTGGCTCTCCAAGTCAGTAACGGTCGCGATCCTCGCTGGATTCTCCTCGGTCATTCTGGTGTTGTTGCTCGGCCAGTCGCGCGTTTTCTATTCGATGAGTCGCGATGGACTCGTGCCGAGGATTTTTTCGGACGTGCATCCGCGATTTAGAACGCCCTATAAATCGAACCTTCTCTTCTTTGTCTTCATCGGTCTGATCGCGGCCTTCGTTCCGGCGGACGTCACCGGTGAAATGACCAGCATTGGAACCTTGTTCGCCTTCATTCTGGTCTGTGCCGGCATCTGGATCTTGCGGGTGCGGAGTCCTGAATTGGAACGGGGATTCCGGGTGCCGTGGGTGCCGGTGGTCTCGACGCTCGGCATCGTCGTCTGCGGCGCGATGATCTACGGCCTCGGATGGACGAACTGGATGCGACTGATCGTCTGGCTCCTCATCGGGTTAATCGTCTACTTTGCCTACGGGAAGAGCCACAGCCGAATCAACGCACCACCACCGGAAATGCCGGAGGGAATTAAACTGAGCAAGTAGGAATGATATACAGGCGGTCGCCGCGGCGAGCGCCTCTACGCTCACATTCTGCTCGAGACGCCGAAGCCGAGGATCGATTCGATCCGCTGGCGCGTCGCGAAAGGGTCTTCGGACTTTCTTAAGCGCGAGCGCTGCTGCGTATCGGTCTCGGACAAACTCCAGTCGATCGCGCGCAGGAGTTCGCGGTCGGTCTCCGTCAGGGCTTCATCTCCGGGGATGTCGGCGCGTTCCTGCAAACGACCGACGATTTCAACGAGGGCGTCTCCGTCGTATTTCGACGCGCGAAAAGCGTCGACCATGCGCTGGAAGCTCAGGTGAAAAGGGATGGTCGCGACGTCGATCGCGTCGTTTTCCGAAACATCGTCCGGCGGCGTCGCGATCGCGTCCGACATCGCCACGGAATTCCAGACGTCCGCGGGTTCGTGATAGCCGAGCTCGATCCGGTAAGTGCTGCGCGCCTGAGAGACGGCGACGCAATGGTTTCCCGCGAACGGTTCCACAATCAATCTGGTTTCCTCGCTGCCATCCTCGGAAATAACGCGCAGATGCACCTTGCGATCGGACGGCGGTTTGTTCCCAAAAGCGCCCGGCCAATCGATTTCCCAATAGGCGAAGAGAGTATGTGGATCGCGCGCGATCCCAAACAAGACGGGTCGCCCGTAAGCGCGCGGAAGCTCTCCCAGATTTTCGTAATCCCGGGACGAACCGTGCGACGGTCGCTCCTGTAATTCCAGCGGGACGAGCGGACGATTCGAAAGAACGAAGACGGCGCCGCCGCTTTGTTCGTCGTTTTCTTGCATCGCTTCGTCATCCGCGACGTTCTGGAGATCGTGAGCTTCCATGGCGCGACGATACACAGAATTTCCCGCAGCGATAGCGTCTCCTATCCGCGCTGTAGCCGTTCCCTTGTGGGCGGCGTATTTCCTGGCGTGGCAGACAACAACAGTATTGTCAGCGCCCCCTCGGCCTGCCATTATGAGGCCCGTTTCCCAGAGCAGCCCCGCCGTGATTTGTTCGAGCCCCATCGCCCGTTTCCTCAGCCCCAGAGCCCAAGCGGCTCGATCGCGTTCGTTCCTCGGACACAACAAACCGGGCTTGGGCATACGCATTCCGCTCAACGATGAACGGCCTCGCCTCAAACCACTTCCCATTATTGAGTTAGACGAAACTTTTACGTCTAATTCTCGTTAGATGTCAGCGCGCATGAAATGGCTCTTCGTGATTCTTGTATGCGCGATCGCGCCCATTTCCGCATTCGCAGAGGATCTGCCACCGGTCGTACGGGCTGGATTCGACGCGTACTCCGCAAAAGGCGCCGAAGCCGCGTGGGCAGCGTGGGGGTTGGAGGGAGGGCAGAAAGCGATCGGCCAAGCGTCACAATGGACGTCAGATGACAAGACGAAGTTCGCAGCGGCGCTCTCCGACGCGGCAAAGAACTATGGTAGGCCGATGGGCTATGAGCTCATTCGGACTTTTGAGATCACCCCGTCGTACAGAACGATTCACGTTCTTTGGCGCTTCGAGCGGAAGCCGTTGTTTTGCATGTTCGTTTGCTACCGCGGTGACGGTGACTGGCGCGTCCTGAATTTTTTCTTCGGCAGCGATCCCCGAGAGTTCCTGCCTGAGTCGATCACCGGGATGCCTCCCGCTCGTCAATGACATCTAACCATGCGATGGAGCGAACTCCGAAAGCATTCGGAGTCGCTGATCTTGTGTTTCGTTAGGCCTCGTGCACACTGAGTCTCTAGAGTCGTCTTTCCCCGCATGGTTTCGCTGGCTGCGGACATGGCGACTGTTCCATGCGCTCGGACTTGGTGCGGTGGGCGTCGCCACAGTCGTTTACTTCATGCTGGGCGTGCCGATACCCTCCGCGACGTTCCTCGTCGGCGAATTTACTGCGCTGCTGTTGTGGGCTGTTCCAGCAAGTCAACTGGCCCTACTTGAGTGTCCCCGTTGCCATCAACGGTTCTTTTGGTTGTTCGGCCGCTTCATGATCATCGCGTTTTTCTTTCAGTCGCATTGCGCACGGTGTAAACTTCCCGAATACGCAGACGACACACATGCTCCAACAAAGACCTAACGAGGCGATGCAGCGAACCGCTGGCCGCTCCGCGTTCCAGCTCTTGATGACTTCCACATTTTACCAGCAGCGACGCGCGTTTTCGCCAGCGGTCGCTGATCTTGTGTCTCGTTAGACGTCATGCTGCCGCGGCGCTCACCGGACTGGGTTTACGTTCCGCGCATTTGGCCAGTGTTCGCGATATCCAGTGCCGTTGCGATGGTCGTTTGGCTACTCGCTTTTTTGGTTGGTCATGCTTCAGCTCTTCCCTTGCTCGCCGGGGTTTCTTTTTGCGTCGGCGTTCTTGCGTTCATTCTTTTTTTGCTTTTGAAGTGCCGGATCTTTGTCATCGCGCCTGAGACTTGGGAACCCTTTTTGTTTAGAGTCAGCGTTGGACTTTGTTGGGGCGCATTTGTACTCCTTCTGTTATTCTACCGATGACGCCTAACCAATCGCTGGAGCCAACCGCTGGCCGTTCCGATGCGCAGAGTTGATTTTATGAAACAGCTCCCAGTTGTTGCAACGCGCGCCGCCGCCAGCCGTGGCTCAGCTCCGTTTCGTTAGGCGTATGAGAGCTCGAATCATCGCACTGACTGCAGTGGCACTCATGGTCCTCCGCATCAGCGCCGCAGGTTCCCCTCACATCACTGCTGAGCAGGCTCGCCAGTGGCTGATCTTCGCTCCGCAACCAGCATATCCCGAGTCAGCGCGCGTGAGCCGGATTCAGGGATCAGGCTATTTCAAGCTTATTGTGCGCGTGAAGACAGGGCGTATTCAGCGCATCGTGGTATTTCGCAGCACTGGGAACTCAATGTTAGATGCTGCTGCCGTACAGGCGTTTCGACAGTGGCGATTCAAACCGGGCGTACTGCCGTCGATACGGCAGTTGTATCCGCCGACTAAGGAGCCGGACGCAGATAAAGACGCTTGTGTTCTCGTGCCGGTTTCTTTTGTTCGATGAACCAGTCGCCCATGCAAACCTATACGCCTAACCACGGGCCGATATGCGACTTAATTGGGACGGCCTTAAAGCCGTCATCTCCACATCGCGGGCTTCTCTTTATTGTGCCGCCACATTCAGTATGGTTTTGGTTGCCTCAGCGCGAATTCGAGGGAAACAGCAAGAGGGACCAGGTTCTAGAAGTCGCGCGAGAACACAATGTCCGAATCGGGCGAATAGCCTAACCAGGCCATGCCGGAGCATGCAGAGAGTTAGCCTTCTTTCCCAAACGCCGGAACATTTTCGCGGACTTCTCGAGGGACCGGACGTTTACGAGCACCGCTTCGGCATCAAAGTCGCCGAGGGCGTGAGGGAGTTTCTCGCGGGACCCGAGGTGTCCGCGGAGTTCCTTGAGCGATTGAACGATTCGGCCGCCGCTGGTCCCTGGAAGGACGGCTTTGCGGTTGTCCATATCGCAGATAACACCGTCATCGGCCTGTGCAGCTTTACCGGTCCGCCCAGCGCGGACGGGATGGTGGAAATTGCCTACGGTATCGCTCCCGCATACCAGAATCGCGGCCACGCCACGGAAGCGGCTCGGGAGTTGATCGCGTACGCCAATGCAAGCGGGCGGGTCCGCACCATCGGGGCCCATACCCTTCCTCAACATAACGCATCGACTCGCGTCTTACTGAAGTGCGGCTTCATGCTGCTTGGGGAAATCACGCATCCCGAAGATGGAATCGTGTGGCGCTGGGAACTGCCTCAGGAAGCGTGACTCAGCAAAGCGACTTCGGGATTCTTCGGAGTGACACAAGTCCGAATGCTGGAGTGAAAGCACCGGGCGAGGCCATAATTCGTTGCGGCTCGGTTCACACTGGGAGAATCTCTTCGCGTTCGTTCACAAGGAATGGCCAGGACGTTTGTAATCTTAAATCCGGCAGCAGGCTCGGTGAAGGATGTCGATGCGCTAGTGGAGCGCATCCGGCGCCTTCCGGACGCGGAAGTGTGCATTACCACAAAAGCTGGCGCGGCCATGCAACTTACTAGAACCGCCTTGGGCAAGGGTTGCGATATGATCGTGGCTGCGGGAGGAGACGGGACCTTGAACGAGGTGATCAACGGGCTTCGCGAAGACGCCTCCGCTGTCGTGGTGGGACTAATCCCGCTCGGGACTGGGAACGATTTCGCCCGC
>JBEEHC010000215.1:0-7393 GCA_041167205.1 Verrucomicrobiota bacterium | reverse complement strand
CTGATGAGCGGAATCATTTCCTCCGCAGCTATGAAATTTCCGAGGGCCGTTTCCAGGCGTTTCGTATTTCGGGCGGTTTCCCGGGCGACAATCTGCCGTCGAGTTTGTCGCGACTCTCGGAAGCTCTCGGCGATCACAGCGTTCACCAGATTCAGCCCGCCCAGATCACTCTGGCGCGCAGTCTTTCTCTCGCGCCCGAACAGCGCGAGTTCGTGGAATTTTCCACGGCGGTTTACTCCCCACTCGCATACATATCTGCGACGATTTCAATCATGGCCGGCAGGGCGCTTGGTGCGGGGCCTCTGGCGCTGGTCTATTTTGCGCGCTGCGGAAATCTGCTCGTTGCCGCCTGGCTCATATCGCTGGCAATTTCTTATGCGGGATTCGCTCGCCCGGCTGCGCTGATCATCGCGTTATTCCCTATGACGCTCGCCCAAGTAGCAAGCGCCAGCGCGGACGCGATGAGTTACGGATTAGCCTTTCTTTGGATTGCGATGGTGATGCAGATGGCAGTTGGCCCGGGGGTGGAAATAAGCCGAAAAAGAATTGTCCTGTTGATCGCTCTGGCGCTTGCCCTTTCTCAGTTACGGCCTCCCTATCCT
This sequence comes from Verrucomicrobiota bacterium, assembly GCA_041167205.1. Lineage (GTDB taxonomy): Bacteria > Verrucomicrobiota > Verrucomicrobiia > Chthoniobacterales > UBA10450 > AV80. The sequence continues at coordinate 6,791 of JBEEHC010000215.1, read as the reverse complement.
TTGTTAGGCCTGCTTGTGTTTCTGATACCGGTGAAGCGTTTTGGCGGAAAGATCGCCATTCTGGTTTGCTCCGCCGTGATGGCGGCGAGCTTGCTGCCCGCAGTGGCGTGGAATGCAGCGGCCGCGGGGTTGTACGTAAAACCGGTCGTTGGGCAAAACATCGAACCGGCTGCGCAAGCGAAATGGGTCATGAAGCACCCCGGGCCCTTCTGGCACCGGGTCAAGCAAGACCTGAAGACCCGCGGACTCGAATATTGGGAACAGCTCGTAGGCCGCCTTGGATGGCTGAACATCCGTCTGCCGTCGTGGATTATTGTCGGTTTCGCCGCCGCATTGGCGGTCTGCATTTTTTCCAGCCCAAGGGCTTCACCATCTCCGCGATGGTGGCAACGGGTCGCGCTCGCGTTAGTGGTTTTGGGTGGTGTAGTGGCGATCGAGTTTTTTCTCTATCTCACATTTAACCCTGTCGGGTCCGCATATATCTTCGGCGTGCAAGGGCGGTATTTCACTCCGCTGGCGCTCACCGCGGCGTTTGCTTTTTCGAATTCACTTCTCAGCCGGCCGACATTCGAATTCCTGTGCAAGATCGGCTGTTCGCTTTTCGTCGCGAGCGCGCACCTCTGCGCTTTCTTTGTTCTGGCTCGCGCCGCTGGGAAGATCTGACCGCTTCCGTCAGGAGCCGGCGAGGCAGGCTACGTTTGGCGCTCGGGCATTTCGTCGCTGATGATGAAAAATTTCTTGAGAGTGGCGCGGCCAAAGTTTGTCGTTAGCGCCACATCGGCGGCGTCGCGCCCACGAGCCATGACAATGCGGCCGATCCGCGCAACATTGTGTCGCGCATCGAAGGTGTACCAGCGGTCGCCCAGATAAACTTCAAACCAGCCGCTGAAATCCATTGGCAGCACGACCGGGACGCCGATGTCTCCCATGTAGCCAGTGACATAGCGGGCCGGAATGTTCATGCAGCGACAGAATGCAACGGCGAGATGGCTGAAATCGCGGCAGACGCCACGGGGGTCATTGTAAACATCAAAGGCCGATTTCGAAGGATCGGCGAAGTGATAGCCAAACGTGATGTGATGGTGCACCCAATCGCAGATGGCACGGACGCGTGGCCAGCCAGGCGCGGTCGAGGCGAATAATTTCCAGGCGATGTCGGAGAGCTTGTCGACTTCGCAATAACGGCTGGTCAGGAGAAAGGCCAGGGTATCGCTGGGCAGGTCCTCCACCTTGTGCTGGAGAGCGTCGGGACGTTGCTCGTCGAGCTCGCCGCTGTCCTCGATCACGGCATCGAGCGAGAGCCGAAGATTTCCGGCCGGCGCGAGAATGCGGGAGCAGCGGTTGCCATAGAGATCCGTGAAATCGACCAGCGGAATATCAGGTTCCACCCTGATCTTTTCTTCAGATCGAAGATTGTTCTGCCGCGAGGGGTGAACGTAGAGCATCAAAATCATCGGGGTCGGGCCCGCGAGCTCGAATTCGATGTCGAAACCGATTTTGATTAGCATGAAGTTAAAGGGTTGGGGGAGGAGCGCGCGGAAGATACTTCCGTCCCGGAAATAAGAAACCGATATTGTCGGGGCCGCCCACGCCTGTCCTCCCGAGCCGCGCAGACCGCGAGGGACTTCAACATCCGAACGGAACGCTTCCGCGAAAAAAATGCGGCATCGTCTGCGCGACTCGGGATGACAGGCGCGCGTCGCTAAGTCGCGGAACCAAATTCCGCGGTGACGGAAACTCTGTCGCCCACAGCCAGCCGGACATCGCGCAGACAAATATTTCCGAGCGGCAAAGACATTAGCGGAAACTCGCGGCCGTCGATTTTTTGCAAGTAAGGCTTGAGGATGCCGCAGGCCAGAGTCGCGATCCCGCCATCGCCCGTGCAATTCAAATCGGAGATCGTGAAATTGAGCTGATCGTCGAGTTCGAGTTGCCCGGTCACTTGGAGCGACGCGCTGAGAAATAATTTCCGGGCGCGCAGGCGCACCTCCACGGCAAGGGAATGGGCATTCTTTTGCCGGAGCTTCAATTGCACGCCGTCGATCGTGATGCCCTGCTTGCCGGCCTGGTTTTGGGCGAGCTCGGCGATGAGCGCTTCGAGATCGATTTGCGTGGCGGAAATTTCGATGCTGCCGTCGGCCGCGCTCTCGGGTGAGAGCACGATCTGGGCGTTCGAATCCTTACCTTGGCTGAACTGGACTTCGCGCGCGGAGAGGGAAAGATTCACTGCGGCAGGACCGAGGAGGAGCGGCGAAGCGCTTAGAGTCAGCTGGTCTACTTCTAGCGCGGGCGATGTTTTGCCGGAAATGACCGGCGGGCGCGGTGGGTCCGCGCGGAGCCGCGCGCCATCGAGCGAAAGGGTGATCGCCTCGAGATGGGGGTAGGAACGTTCGCGGAGGGTGACGGGGTCGGGTTCAGCAACGAAAACGCGTTGGAGACTCTCGTTCAGCAGGCGCTCGAGATCGGAGGCGGAAGAGGGAAAGGTGGCGGTGAACAGAGGAAACACGGATGGAAACGTCCAACGTCCAACGCCCAACGTCCAACGTTCAACGAGGAAAAGAAGCAACCTGTCGCCGTGGTGACCTTTGTGGACTTCGTGCGAGATGCTTTCGTTCGGAAGGCCGGCACCCAGAAAAGAAAGTTGCATCTGGGGCCTTCTTCGCTACTTTCCGCGTTCCCTTATGGCGAAAACGTCCTGGATAAATCGCAACAACCGCAAGCGCGCTACCGTGAAAAAATACGCGGCGCTGCGCGCTGAGCTGAAGGCGAAGAAAGATTACCAAGGCCTGTCGCAGCTTCCGCGGGATGCCAGCCCTACCCGGGTGGTAAACCGTTGCGAAGTCAGCGGCCGCCGCCGCGCGTTTATTCGTCGGTTTAAGATTTCGCGCCTCACCTTCCGCGAGCTCGCCTCCGCCGGGTTCATCCCGGGTGTGACCAAATCGAGCTGGTAGGATCTCCGCTCGCTGGGCTTCCGGGTGCAGGGCGTGCATCCGTTAAATGAATTCTTCGTTATTTTTATTTGTCGCGACCGGCCCGCTGGCCGAGGCGATTTCGGAGCACTGGGATCCACCGGTGGTTCTCCTCGGAAAGCTGGCGGTGATCTTCGGGCTGGTGGCGTTGAATGCCTTTTTCGTGGCGTCCGAATTCGCCATCGTCAAGGTCCGCAGCAGCCAGTTGGATGAGCTGGCGGACGAAGGGAACCTGCGCGCGATTTTTGCCAAGCACGTTCGCGCCCACCTCGATGCGTATCTCTCCGCGACGCAGCTCGGAATCACCCTCGCCAGCCTCGCGCTGGGCTGGATCGGCGAGCAATTTCTGGTGGCCATGCTCCAGCCCGCGTTTGCCCTGGTGAATGTTCATTCGCACGCGGTCGTCTCCGCGATCTCGATCGCGGTCGCTTTTATCGGGATCACTTTTCTCCACATCGTCTTCGGTGAACTGGCGCCGAAATACATGGCCATCAACAGTCCCCTCCAGGCCTCGCTCTTGCTCGTTAGGCCACTGGGCGCGTTTTACGTTCTCTTCCGACCGGCCATCTGGCTTCTGCACAAATCATCAAATTTTGTCCTGCAAAAAATGCTGCGGATAAGGCCGGTCGCCGGGGCCGAGCTGGCCCACAGCGAAGAGGAATTGCGTCTTATTCTCGATCAAAGCGAAAAATCGGACGAAGTCTCCTCTCTCGGCCGCGATCTTCTCGTGAACGCCCTCGATCTTCGCCGGCGCGTGGTTCGCGATATCATGACTCCGCGCGGCGAAGTCGTCTTCTTGGATATCGAGCAAAGCTTCGAGGAGAACGTCAAGAAGGCGCTCGAGTCGCGGCACACGCGTTTTCCTCTCTGCCGCGGCCACCTCGACAACACGATCGGCCTCATTCACATCAAGGAATTGGTCCCGATGATGCGCGACCCGCAGCCTGATCTTCTTCGGATCAAACGCGAGCTGATCCCGGTGCCCGAAATGATGTCGCTGGAAAAGTTGCTGAATCTTTTCCTGACCAGACATGCCCATCTGGCTATCGTCGTGGACGAATACGGTGGAACCGTCGGCATGGTAACACTGGAGAACGTGCTCGAGGAAATCGTTGGCGATATCCAGGACGAATTCGACAGTGAGAAGGCTGAGTTTCGTAAGATCAACGAAAACGAGTTTTCGATCGATGGCGCGGTCGGGCTTTACGAATTGCGGGACCTGGCCGGGTTGGAATTGGAAAGCGCGGACGTCAGCACGATCGGCGGTTATGTGACGCATCTGCTCGGTCATCTCCCCAAACAGGGCGAGCAAGTCCGGATCGACAATTATTTGGTCACGATTTCACAAACGGATGGACGGCGTGTCGGTCAATTGCATTTCCGCAAATTGAGCGAGGCAGAAACGCTGGGCGCGGCGAAAAAATCGGACGCCGCGGTGTAGTTCGATCATTAGGGCCGCGAGCTCGGGAATGGAACTGATTCACGAAACAGACATCGTTTGTCCGCACTGCGGTGAATCCTTCCCGCTGCAAGTCGACACGTCGCAATCCAGGCAAACGTTGATCGAAGATTGCAGTGTTTGCTGCCGGCCCATCGCGCTGACGATCCGCTGCCGCCCCGGTGAGATCGAAAGCGTGTCGGAGGCAAGCGCGTAATAGGCCGTAGCACGTCGGCCTTGGCGTGATGTCTTATTTGCTGAGCCGGGCGAGCAGCGCCGGTCGACGCTTGAGCTGCGCGGTCAACGTCTCGATGGCTCTCAATGTGGAAGGGCTAATGTGATGTTCCATGCCCTCGACGTCATGCTCGATCACCCGTTCGTCGACGCCGAGGAGCTTGAGGAAATCCGTCAGGAGCTGGTGTCGCCGGGCGATATTGCGGGCCAGCGTTTCGCCGGCGGTGGTCAGAACCAGGCCGCGATACTTCTCGTACTTGAGGAGGCCCTCGCCGTCGAGCCGCTGCACCATGTTCGTGACGCTCGCCTGCGAGATGCCGAGACTCGTTGCGATATCCACCACGCGCGCGTAGCCCTTGGTATTGATCAGTTCGAGGATGCGTTCCAGGTAATCTTCCACCGCGGCGGAGCTGCGCGAGGCGTTCACTTTAGCGGGCACGCCGACAAGAATGGGCAGGACGTAGATTGGGTCAAACAAAAAATACTTTTTGATTGACAGATTAATAGGAACAAATAACTAAGTTAGTCATGCCTAATTTGGATTCCGGCCCAATCCATACGGATGCCGGTTTCCATTCCCGGCCGGCTTTGCCGAGCTTGTCCGAAGTCCACCGCACTCTCGTGGTCCCATCCTCCGCGAGTTTTTTCCGGAAACTGTTCGCGTTTGCCGGTCCCGGGTTTCTGGTCGCGGTGGGGTACATGGATCCCGGGAACTGGGCCACCGATCTCGCGGGCGGTTCGAAATACAATTTCGCGCTGCTCTCGGTGGTTATGATCTCCAACCTCATGGCCATCCTCCTCCAGGCGCTCTCGCTCAAACTCGGAATCGCGACGGGCCGGGATCTGGCGCAGGCCTGCCGCGATCACTACAGCCGGCCAGTTTCGTTTCTGTTATGGGTGATTTGCGAGCTTGCCATCGCGGCTTGTGATTTGGCGGAGATCATCGGCTCGGCTATCGCTTTGAATCTGCTCTTTGGGATTCCGCTTCTCGCCGGCGTTTGCATCACCGGGCTCGACGTTCTCATCGTCCTGTTTCTCCAGAACAAAGGCTTCCGTTATATCGAGGCGTTGGTGATCGCGCTCATTTTGGTGATCGCCGGATGTTTCGCGTGGGAACTCATCATTTCCCGGCCTGACTTGCTGGGAATCGCCAAGGGTTTTCTCCCCTCTTCGCAGATCATAACCGATCCAGGCATGCTCTACATCGCCATCGGCATTCTCGGCGCGACCGTCATGCCGCATAATCTTTACCTTCATTCCTCGATTGTGCAGACGCGCCGCTATGAACTGAACGCGGCCGGCAAGCGCGAAGCGATCAAGTTCGCCACGATCGATTCGACCCTGGCTCTGATGTTCGCGCTCTTCATCAACGCGGCCATTCTGATTGTGTCCGCCGCGACCTTCTACACGCGCGGCCGGAACGACGTGGCCGAGATCCAGGATGCCTACAAACTTCTCTCGCCTCTTCTGGGCGTGACCGGCGCGAGCACGCTCTTTGCCCTGGCGCTCCTGGCCTCCGGTCAGAACTCCACCCTCACGGGAACACTCGCCGGCCAGATCGTGATGGAAGGTTTCCTCAACATCCGGATTCGTCCCTGGCTGCGCCGGTTGCTCACGCGGGCGATTGCCATCATCCCCGCGATCATTGTGACGATCCTCTCGGGTGAAAAAGGGACCACGAATCTTCTTGTCCTGAGCCAGGTAGTCTTGAGCTTGCAGTTGAGCTTCGCCGTGTTTCCGCTGGTCATGTTTACGAGCGACAAATTGAAGATGGGTGAATTTGTGAATGGGCTAACGGTGAAATGTCTCGCATGGTTCGTTGCGGTCGTGATCGCTTCCCTCAACGCCTGGCTGCTCGTGCAAACCTTTCGGAGTTGGTTCACCTAAACGCGCATGTATAAAACGATCCTGGTCCCCGTCGAAAACCGCGAGACCGACCAAACCATTCTCAAACACATCCGTCCGCTTGCCCGGCTGGCCAATTCGCAGCTGATGCTGGTGCACGTGGCGGATGGATGGGTGGCGCGGAATTACGAGAACTTCAAATTGCAGGAGAGCGAGGAGATGAAGGAAGACCGCGCCTATCTCGCGAACCTCGAGCGCGAATTGCAAGCGGAGGGATTTCAGGTGAGCTCGATTCTGGCCATGGG
>JBEEHC010000214.1:0-17023 GCA_041167205.1 Verrucomicrobiota bacterium | reverse complement strand
CGAAACGATCAAGCGCTACAACCGGCACGGGGCCGAGTTCGACGTCGTGAGCAATCCAGAATTCCTCCGCGAAGGCTGCGCGGTGGCGGACCTGATGCAGCCGGACCGGATCGTGATTGGCGCACAGAGCGAACACGCCATCGACCTAATGAAGAAGGTCTACGAACCGTTCATGGCGCCAATCCTCGTGACCGACATCAACAGCGCCGAGCTGATCAAGCACGCCGCGAATTCGTTCCTGGCCTTGAAAATTTCCTACATGAACGCGGTCTCGGCCATCTGCGAGGCTAGCGGAGCAGATGTGGAAAAAGTCGCGGACGGCATTGGGATGGATCGCCGGATTGGCCGGACTTTTTTGAACGCCGGGATCGGCTACGGCGGCTCCTGTTTTCCGAAGGATATCGCCGCGTTCATCACGATCAGCGAGCAGCTTGGCGTTCCGTTCAACTTGCTGAAGGAAGTCCAGCGGATCAACAGGGAGCAAAAGAATCGGTTCCTGAAGTCGATCCGGGAAACGCTCTGGGTCTTGCGCGACAAGAAAATCGCGGTCTGGGGCCTCACCTTCAAACCGAACACCGATGACATTCGATCTTCCGTCGCGATCGAGCTCGTCGCAGACATGTTGAAGGAAGGAGCGCACGTCACGGCGTACGATCCGAAAGGAATGGCAAAGGCGCGCGAAGTAGAATCGATCGCCGGCGCAAAGTTCGCCTCATCTGCCCTCGAGACGGTAGAAGGCGCCGAGGCTCTGATCGTCGCCACGGAATGGGCGGAATTCGCCAACGTCGATCTCGCAATCGTGAAGGAGAAGATGACGACGCCAATTGTTTTCGACGGGCGTAACTTGTTCGATCCCGAAACGATGGCCAAGCTCGGATTTCATTACCATTCCATCGGACGCGCGAGTGTCACACCGCGCTGACTGCGATCTGCGCGGCCGATATGGCGCACCAGTCTGCTCGTGAGGTTACGCTGGCCGCGCTCCGGGAATGGCGAACGCGCGGGGATTTCGCCGATTCGATCCTGGCGCGGCTCTTGCTATCGAGCGATCTCGCCGGGCCGGATCGCGCCTTCACCACCGAATTGTTCTACGGGATCCTGCGCAATCTGAGCCTGCTTGATTTTTGGATCGGATCATTGAGGTCTGAGCATCTGGATCATGACGCCCGCGACTTATTGCGGCTCGGCATCTATCAACTTTTTCTCCTTGGGACTCCGGAGCACGCGGCCGTTTACGAAACCGTCGAACTCGCCGGCGCGAGGATTCGGTCTCTCGTTAACGCTGTCTTACGAAACGCAGTGCGCAGAAAAGAAGAGCTCGTGGGAAAGGCGGGCGAGCAAGATCTCAGTGTCAGAAGTTCGCACCCCCAATTTCTTGTTGATCGCTGGAGACAGAGTTTCGGGGCGGAGAAGACGGCGGTTCTTTGCGAATGGAACAACCGTCCGGCTCCGATTTACGCCCGCGTCAATCGTCTCAAGATTTCGGAGGATGAATTTGTATCAGAGTTAGGGTCGGCGCGCTGCGCCGATCGAACGCCGCAGCGCGGCATCCCTACCAATTTTGTCCATCTGACGAGAGTTCCCAACGAGGCCCTCGATGAGGGGCACTGCTACATTCAGGATCCAAGCACAGCGGCTGCCTGTGTCCTCCTCGATCCCAAGCCCGGCGAAAAAGTGCTCGATGCGTGCGCAGCACCTGGCGGTAAAACAGGATACCTCGCCGAGTTAATGAAAAACCAGGGCACCCTTCTGGCCTGCGATCGCGACGAGGGCCGAATGAGAACGCTGCAGGATAATTTGGAGCGTCTCAGCGTCGAGATTGCCCGCTTCGCGCGGCATGACTGGACGAGCGGCGAACCTCTACCGGACGCCGTGGCAGCGAATTCTCCCTTCGATCGGATCCTGGTCGACGCACCGTGCAGTAATACGGGTGTGATGCGCCGCCGCGTGGATCTTCGCTGGCGGCTGGTCCCGAAAGATTTTTTGCGAATGTGTGAGCAGCAGCTCGATATCTTGCGTGCGACACTTCCGTTGCTCAAAACCGGAGGCGTCCTGGTCTACAGCACGTGCAGCATCGAGCCGGAAGAGAATGAAGAAGTCGTTCAGGCCATCACGCAGGAATTTCCTTTCCTGCAATTTGTCGGGCAGGTGTCGTTGCTTCCATTCCGGGATGGATTCGATGGCGCTTTCGCGACGAAACTGGTGCGAGCAACCTAGCGAGGTTGCATCCGGCATCGCTGGTGGAATCATTACCCTCTATGCATGACCCACGCTTTGATAAACTCGCGAAAGTCCTTGTCGAGTATTCGACGAGATTGAAGCGGAACGAAACTGTCCTGATCGAAACGTTCGACGTCCCGGACGAGATGACGATCGCGCTGGTCCGCGCGGCGCGAAAAGCGGGAGCAATCCCCTTCGCGCAACTACAGCACGCGCGCGTCAATCGGGAACTCGCGCTCAACGCCAGTGAGCGACAACTAAACCTGGCCGCAATCCATGAGCTGGCGCGAATGAAGAAGATGGACGCCTACATCGCGATTCGGGGCAGCAACAACATCACGGAATTATCGGACGTCCCGCCGGAGCAAATGAAATTGGTCGCGAAAAAAATGCGGCCCGTGAACGACCAGCGAGTCCAGAAAACGAAGTGGGTGGTGCTGAGGTGGCCCAGTCCATCGATGGCGCAGCTCGCCGGCATGAGCTCGGAAGCTTTTGAAGATTTCTACTTTGATGTCTGCACCCTGGACTACCGCAAATTGCAGCCGGGCATGAAGGCGCTGAAAAAGCTGATGGACAAGACGGATCGCGTCGAGATCAAAGGCCCGGGGACCGACTTGCGCTTCAGCATCAAGGGTATCGGTGCCGTTATCTGCGGTGGCGATCGCAATATTCCGGACGGCGAAGTGTTCAGTTGTCCGATCAAGGATTCGGTGCAAGGCCACGTCCTGTTCAACGCGCCCACGATTTACCAGGGCATCGGATTCGACAATATCCGGCTCGAGTTTAGCGATGGGAAGGTCGTGAAAGCTACAAGCAACCAAACCGAGAAACTAAACAAGATTCTCGATTCGGATCCGGGGGCGCGCTACATCGGCGAGTTCTCGCTCGGCTTTAATCCGTACGTTCTGCATCCAATGCGCGACATCCTCTTCGACGAAAAAATCGCGGGCTCATTCCACTTCACGCCTGGTCAGGCATATGAAGATGCCGATAACGGAAACCGAAGCCAGGTCCATTGGGACATGGTCAACATCCAGCGACCCGACTACGGCGGTGGTGAAGTTTACTTCGACGGCAAACTCATTCGGCGCGACGGCGAATTTCTGCCGGCGCCACTGCGATCGCTCAATCGCGGACGGTTCGCCAAGCGTTAACACGCGCAAGTCGATCCCGTACGCAGAGCGAGGAGGCCAATGCCTCCTCGCGCCTGTTACGAAACTAAGCGGCGGTTCTAGGCCGGTTTCGGGGCCGCGCCTTGTGCGCTGAGCTGCATAATCCCTATCTCGCCATTTCCGCCAAGCTGGACATTTGTGATGTCGAAGACCGGAGCGCCCTCGACGGCGCTGGGACCCGCGCCCGGCAATTGGACCGAGACATTCTTCGACGTGGAATTCAAAACGATCGAAGCGATCTCGAACGAGGGCGAGAACTCGACGGTGGCGATCTGGAAACGGCCGGTGACGTGGACTGATGCCTGGCCTTGCTGCGATGGCGTGATTTGGACCGCGCCACTGTCCGCGCCCGACAAAAGTTGCAGACCCGCCACATTGAAGGAAGGCGAGCTGATCACACTCGGGCGTTGCTGTTGCGATGGAGTCAGACGGATCATGCCGATCGAGTTGCCTGCCAGTTGCACGGTGGCGATCTCGAACGTGACTTGGAGATTCATCGCCGGCTGCGGTTGCTGCGAAGGAGCAAGGCGCATCGTGACGATTTTTGACGTCGGCTTCAGCTGCAGCGCACCCATCTTGAAACTCGGAGTGAGTTGCATCGATGCGATCTCAAACGAGAAAGTAAGTTGAACAGCGGTGTGCATGCCGCTGGCTGGTTGAGGCTGCGGAGCGCCCCCAGTCATTGGAGTCGTTCGGATTGCGGGAGCGGGTGTTGGTTGGATCGGTTGAGGCATGGTGGCTGGTGTTGTTGACTGCTGGGCTAGGGGCTCGGTGGAAATAACTTGAGGCGCGAAAGAGGGTGACTCGACCGAATGACGGGATTCCGGTTCGGGCTGGGTAATTTCGGCCATGGGTGAATCGATTGAAAACGCGGGAACTTGATAAGGGATGGGTTGACCTTGTGCAACTGGTTCTATTTCCGCCCTGGAAATTTCAGGCGGCGCCACGACAGATTCCGCGAAAGTCTCCGCTGGCATCTCGATGGGCTCGCTGACCGTTTCGAAGAATGCGGGAGCTTCAAATGTTGCCGGCTCGCTCAGGGCTTCGACTGGCGCCGGCATTTCAAATGCGGCCGGTGCCTCGAAGGCAGCGGGCGTTTCGGCAAACACCGGCGTTTCTTGCGGCGCCGGCGCAGCCTCCTCATAACTTGAGGCAGTTTCGGTTTGAACTGGGGCAAAATCCCAATCTGGAGCGGAGGCCAAATCCGGAACTTCGGACGGAGAGGCCGATGCGAAATTGCCAGCATATTGCGAATCCGCAGCCGCAAAAGGTGCTGGCGCACTTTCCGTCATGGGCTGCGGTGCCGGTTCGTCGACGTGTTCTGGTTCCCAAATTGGAGCGATTTCCCGGGGAACAAAATTCTCGACCACCGTCCCGTTTCCGACCGCGACGGTCGCTCCGCCAAAGGGACGACTCATTTTGCCGAAAGGAACGGCAGCGCGCCGCACCGATGGCTCTGATGCTTTCAGTTGAAGCGAGACCTGCGGCGGTCCGCCGGCGAGCCGGCTCGGCGCAGCAATCTTTCCCGCCGTCGTCTCAGGCTCCACCGTTTCGAAACGCGGTCCCATCGCTGGGGCGGGCGAACGATAAACAGAAACACTCACGCGACGCCGCAATTCGGAAATCACCACCCACGCCAGCAAAGCAACGCCGGCCAAAAGCAAGGCGCCGACTAACAATGTGTTTGAGTTAAGGCGATCCATCCGTTCGCTGACAGTCGGCCGGGACCATTCCTGGACGGTAGCCGGCGCGAGCACCGTGGCAGGCGAGGAAGCCGCCGCGACAGGCGCGGCAACCTTGTTCGCTGGACTCTGCTGCGCCACCACAGCCGATGTAGCTGGGGCCGTGACAGGAACCTGCTCCGGCTCCCGCGGAAGCGGCGCACGCGTTTCCGACGGCAATGCATTCGACACGACAGGCGTTTCCACCTTTGGCGAGGAGGCGGGGGCTGTGGCGCCCTTCTCATTCTTGGCGGTCGCCGCCGTTCCGTCCGTTCCGGTAACCGTCGCCGGCGACTTCTGCGTGACGACTTCGTTCGGTTGCTTGGCGGACTTATTTGACGCCACAACTGCCGCGATCGGGCTCGGTTCAATCGACGGCGTTGCTTCTACTTTCGCGATCTCCTTTGAAGCCACGGCAGGCGCGGTCGACTGATTCTGCAGCCACCCAAGGTCGTAGAAAGAGTCGGCGAAGACGAAATTCAAAGCGGGCGAATAAATTTTCCGCGCCGAGACAATCCAGTCGTTGGCTTTGGCCGCATTGTTGTGTTTGAACTCCCAGGCAGCCTGAGCGTAATACAGCGCCGGCGTGTCGCCGGTGAATTGGAACTGCTCCATCATCTTCTGCGCGCGGCTGTCTTTTCCTTCGAGCAGCAGCGTCAGATAGATTTTGAATTTCATGATCTGCGACGTTTGGTTCTTATCGCTGCCCGGCGCCGGGGTAGTGGCGGCAAAAAGCGCTTCGAAACGGTCGCGAGCCTTCGTGTATTCCTTTTTCTTAAACGGGATTTGCGCGAGATTGTAGTGCGCTTCGGAGAGTTTCGGGTCGAGTTTCACGGCCTGCTTAAAGGCGTTCTCCGCGCCGTCGAAATCCTTCTGCGCGAGGAGAATTTCGCCACGGAGGTTGATAGTTGCTGCTTGATTCGGATTGGCGGCATCGGCCTCATCCACCAGGCGCCGGGCCGCCGTCAGATCGCGTTGCTGAAAAGCCTGTTCGGCCTGCTCGTACTTCTCGGTCGAAAGCGCCTGCGCCTTTGCAGCCCGATCGGCTGCCGACGTGAGCTCGAGGGCCGCGCGGGTTTGCCCGACAGGTTTCTGCAGCCAACCGACTTCATAAAGCGATTCGGCGAAAAGCTTATTCAGTTGCGGCGAAAAATTCTTCTCCGCGGCGGCCAGGAGATCTTTCGCGTCTTTTTCATTCTTATGCTGAAGGGCTATGGCAGCGTTCGAGTAATTGGCCGCCGGCGTGTCGGGTGAAAGCTCAAACTTTGCGAGAATGGAATCGACCATGTTCTCGTTGCCTTGGAGGAGGTAGGTCAGCAGGATCTTATATTGGATCAGTTGCGCCGCTTCGCCTTGCAACTCGGCGGCGTTCCCCTGAAGCAGCGCGTCGAAACGTTTCCGCGCTTCCGCCCAGTCCTTCCGCAAAAACGGGATCTCCGCCAGGTTGAAGCGCGCGTTCCAGAATTTCGGATCGGTCGCGAGAGCCTTCTGCAGCGCTACCTCCGCTTGATCGTAATCAGCCTGCCGCATCAGGATGACGCCGCGCAAATTCTGCGACTCCGCGAGACCAGGCTGACGCGCGTCAATCGCATCGAGCTCCTTCAGGGCCTGGGGATAATTGTTGGCGTTGAATTCGCGGAATGCCTTGTCGTACATCGACTCGAGCTCCGCTTTGGTGGGGGCGACATTGGTCGCCGCAAAGGAACTGAGGACTAAGACTGTGATCGTCGCGAATTTACGAATGTTCATGCCAGGGCGCATACAAGCGATTTGCGAGCCCGATGACAAGCCAATTTTGCCGTTTTACCCGCGAAAACGCGTTTTTTTACCCGGATGTCACAAAAAATGCCGGGCGCCGACATTAAGTCGATGAATGCTCCGCTGAATGGACGGCCAGCGCCGCACTGCCAATGATGCCGCCATCATTACCCAGTTCGGCTGGAACCACGTCGAGATGCTCGTGATAAATCGCGGAAGTACGCTCGCGAATCGTGCGCTTGATCGGTTCGAAAAGCAGCGGGCCAGCTTTGGCCACGCCTCCGCCAATCACAAATCGATCCGGGTTCAGCAACCAGGCGATGTTGGTGAGCATGATGCCGATCTCGAATCCGATATCTTCCCATAGCTTCGCGGCAATTCCGTCGCCGCTCAGCGCCGCCTTTTCGAGAAAGAGTGGCGTAAGTTCTTCCGGCCTGCGCGCGATACCGGCAACTGAATAAGCTCTTTGAGCGCGCTCGGCGATCTGCCGGTTGCCAACATATTTTTCCAGCGCTCCGAAGTTTCCGTAATGGCCCGGCACGCCATGCGGCTCGAGGATCATTTGGCCGATCTCGCCGGCGCCGAGTTGACTGCCGCGAAATAATTTCCCGTCCAAAATCAAACCGCCGCCCACGCCAGTTCCGAGCGTCATGCAGATCACGTTCGGGTGATCCCGACCCGCGCCGAAGCGCCACTCCGCGTAGGCCATCGCGTTCGCGTCGTTTTCGATGATCGAAGGGAGGCCGGTCCTCTCCGTCAGCAATGCGGCCAATGGGACGTCGCGCCAGCCTGGCACGTTCGAGAGCTCCCGCACCCGGCCATTCAGTCCATCGATGATTCCGGGAAGTCCGGCGCCCAGCGCGCAAACCTCAGGATGTTGTTTGCGCAGGGTGGCCACATCCCGAAAGACCGCGGCAAGGAGACTCTCGGCGCTGTCATGCTGGCGTGTTGGAATCGGCTCCGACCGGGCGATAATCTCCCTCCCAGAAACGACGCCGGGCTTCACACTGGTCCCGCCAAAGTCGATCCCGATCGCGATTTTCGTGGTCATCAACGCACCGGTTTTCCGACGTTGCGATTCGCAATTATCCGCAAGCCTTCCAGCGTCAGATTCGGATGAACCGCTTCGATCTCCGGAAGCTCTCGCGCGATCAACTGGGCATACCCACCAGTCGCGACGATTCTTGGCTTGCCCCGCGGGAAATTCTCGAGGCTGATTCGTGTAAGAATTTCACGGACCAAACCGCGGTAACCGAAAACCGCGCCAGACATCATCGCGTCGCGCGTCGTTTTCCCAATCGCCCGCACCGGTTCGCGCAGGCTCAATTTCGGCAGCAACGCAGTCCGGTCGTAAAGAAAACTGGTCATGGCTTCCAGCCCCGGCGCGATGACTCCACCGACGTAATCGCCGCCGGCGGACACGACATCGAAAGTCACGGCGGTCCCGAAATCGACGACGATCGCCGGATAACCATACAATTGCGCCACGGCAGCGGCGTTCGCGAGCCGATCGGCGCCGATCGATCGCGGCGCCGGGTAATCAATGCCGACTCCGAGATCAAGTTGCGGATTTAGGAAAAGCAGCCGCGAAGAACCTGCTGCCGCCGTGATCACGTTGTTCTTTCGCGGGACGACGGAAGAAACCACTATGGTCTCCGCGCTTCGGGCGCGCAAAATCCGATGCAGAAGAGCAACCGTTAGGTTGTTTGTCGGATGACGGATGGGCTTTTGGAGCCGCTTCTTCGTTGCGAAAGCAAGCTTCGTGTAAGAATTGCTGATATCGACCAACAAATAGTCGGTCGTCCGTTTCCCTCGCATCATTGAAGAGTCCTGCCTCTCAGGCGCTATCTGGAACGCCCGACCGCGTCAAGTCCGCCAGTGGGATCGACCTGTCTTGCGCCGAGCTTGCGACCCCCGGGCGTAACGCTTAGCCTCGGCCGGTGAGAAAACTCGTTCATCGGCCGCGCCGATTACGGCAGAGCGCCGGCCTGCGAAACCTCGTGCGCGAGACAAAGCTCAGCGCGCACGATTTCGTTCTCCCTCTTTTTGTCAGCGAACGACTGACGGCGCGGCAACCAATCACGAGCATGCCGGGCGTATTTCAGCTCGCGCTCGCGGAAATAGCCGACGAAGCCCAGCACGCCTACGATCTCGGCCTGCAAGCCGTATTACTCTTCGGCATTCCGAAGCAGAAAGATGAGCAGGCAACAGCCGCGTATGCTGAATTCGGCATCGTCCAGCAGGCTGTCCGCGCGATCAAAGCCCGATGCCCCGAGCTGGTCGTGATCACGGATGTTTGTCTGTGCGAATATATGAGCCACGGCCATTGCGGCGTCACCCGCATGGATGGTGAGCACTTCCATGTTCTCAATGACGAGTCGGTCGAGCTGCTCGCGAACACTGCGCTTTCGCACGCTGTCGCCGGCGCGGATCTGGTGGCCCCGAGCGACATGATGGACGGACGCGTCGGCGCAATCCGCGAGATGCTTGACGCAAGTGGTTTCGAGCAAACCGGCATCATGAGTTACGCGGCCAAGTTCGCTTCGGTCTTTTACGGCCCTTTCCGCGAGGCGGCGGAAAGCCCGCCGCAGTTCGGCGACCGGCGCTCCTATCAGATGGACAGCGCAAACGCACAAGAAGCGTTGCGCGAGGTCGCGCTCGATATCGACGAAGGCGCGGACATCGTGCTGGTGAAACCGGCGTTGCCCTATCTCGATATCCTTTGGCGGGTGCGCGAGCGTTTTGGCAAACCGACCGCCGTCTATCATGTGAGCGGCGAGTTTGCGATGGTGAAGGCGGGCGCGGAAAAAGGCTATTTCGATGAGCGTGCCGCCGTCCTGGAAATCATGACTTCGCTGAAACGCGCCGGCGCCGATTTGATCATTACCTATTGGGCGAAGGAGCTCGCCGAATGGACGCACGAGTAGCTGTTCGTCGCGGCGAAACGGATACGCACGTCCGCCTGAAACGACTCGCCCTCCTCTGGGCGCAGGCGAACGGTTATTCGGCCTGCGCGGCGGAGGTAAGCTTGCCGCAATGCCGATATCGCGCCGATGTGGCCGCCTATCGGCCGCAGTCTAAACAACCAGGAGTGACCGCGATCTTCGAATGCAAACAAGCGCGGCCCGATTTACGCCGGGACAACTGCTGCAGCGAGGCGACGCGGGAGCGACTCCGTTCGGTCAGCCGGCGCCGTCAGGTGCTCGAGAAACATCTCCACATCCATTACCCCACGCTGCGCACCGGCGATTCGCTCTTTCCCGAATATGATTCGCACGATTTCTCCGCTATCGGCCACCGCAATTACAGCCGTGTTCTCCGCGAATTCACCGCGTTGCAAAACCGCCTGAACGGCGGGAGAAAATTTGAATGCCTGGTCCGCTACCGTTGCGCGAACCTGTTTTTTCTGGTCTTGCCTAACGAGTTGTTTTGCGAATCTGAAGTGCCCATCGGGTGGGGCGCGCTAGTCGAAGCAAACGATTCCCTGACTCTGGTGCGTAAACCAATCTGGCACGACAACGGCGCGGAGACCCGTCTCCGATTTCTTCAACGCATCGCGATCGCGGGAACCCGCCAATTCAACCGGGCGTTTGGCGTCACCCGGGAAGAAATCGTGGCGGCCGCGAAATCAGTTGGAATCGCGGTGCCCGGCCGCGACTAACAGGTTGCGACCGGTCATCTCTTTCGGTTTTGGCAGGTCGAGGAGGAAAAGCAGGGTGGGCGCTACGTCCGCGAGGATGCCGTCTTCGACCCGAAATTGCGCGGCGTTTTCCGCGACATAGACAAAGTGAACCAGATTCGTGGTGTGCGCAGTATTCGGTGAGCCATCCGCATTTCGCATTTGCTCGCAATTCCCATGGTCGGCTGTGATCAGACAAGCGCCGCCGTGCGCGAGAACCCCCGGGACAATGCGAGCGACACATTCATCGATTGTCTCAACCGCCTTGATACCAGCAGCGACGACTCCCGTATGTCCGACCATGTCCGGATTTGCGAAATTCAGAATGATCAGATCGAAGTTTGCGACTCGCGCGAGGACTTCATCCGTGACTTCTCGTGCGCTCATTTCCGGCTGCAAGTCGTAGGTAGCGACCTTTGGGGACGGCACGATCTTGCGCTCTTCCCCGGCAAAGGCGCGCTCGATCCCACCGTTGAAAAAGTAAGTCACGTGCGGGTACTTCTCCGTCTCGGCGATGCGCAATTGCGTTTGGCCGGCTCCGCTCACAACCTCGGCCAGGATTTGTTTTAGCTCTTCCGGCGCGAAAATGTACGGCGCGGAATAGGTCGCGTCGTATTGCGTAAGCGTGACGTAATTGATCTGTGGCCAGGCTTCGCGTTCGAAGCCGTCGAAATCTTTCAGGAGGAAAGCCTGGGAAAGCTGCCGTGCGCGGTCAGCGCGGAAATTGAAAAAGAAAATGATGTCGCCCTCACGGACCCGTTGCTCATCCGCGTGCGAGAAAACAAGCGGCGGCATGAATTCATCTGTGATGCCGCGTTCATATCGAGCACGGACCGCCGCCGCCGGAGATGTTTCACACCGTTCCCCACGACCGAACACGATCGCGTCCCAGGCTTTTTTTGTCCGGTCCCAACGGCGATCCCGGTCCATCGCAAAATATCGGCCGACCACGGTGGCGATTTGCGCGCCACTTTTCGTTAATTCGGCGGAACACGCTTCCAGAAAGCCGGCTCCACCAGTCGGAGAGGTGTCCCGTCCATCCGTGAACGCATGCACGAAAATGTCAGTCACACCGGCCGCTCGCGCTTGCTGGGCGAGCGCGATGAGGTGCCGGTAATGGCTGTGCACACCGCCGTCCGAAACCAATCCGAGAAAATGGAGCCGATGGCCGCGGGCGCGTGCAAACGTTTCCCGGGCGATCGGATTGCGAGCGAGTTCGCCTTCCGCGATCGCCTTGTTAATCCGCGTAAGATCCTGATAAACGATCCGACCCGCCCCTAGGTTGAGGTGACCTACTTCCGAGTTCCCCATCTGGCCTTCGGGAAGACCAACATCGAGACCACTCGCGCTTAATCTTCCGACCGCGTATTCGCGATAGAGCCGGTCGTGAAAGGGCGTGCGGGCCAGCAAGGTGGCATCGCCGTTTTCTTCGCGCTTCCCCTGCCCGCCGGGGTTGATGCCCCAGCCGTCGCGAATAATGAGCACGATCGGTTTCGCCACGGTGGCGCAGTCTGCCGAGGATCAGCCGAGCGCACAAGCGCTTCTTTCGTTGACAACGCGAACCACGCGCTCCTACATCGGCTTTCATGAAGTGGCGCAATCAATTGCTCGCGCTGTTCTGTCTGATCGCGTTCGGCGCCGGCGGCGTTTTCTATTTTCAGCATTGGGTCATCCAGAAGCCGTTCGGAATCATCCTCTTCGTCGGGGAGGGCCTGGCGCCGGGTCGTTTGGCCATGACCCGACTCTATGCAGCCGGCGCCGACACACCTCTCGCCCTCGATTTGATGCCGCACATGGCCTTGCTCACGAACTACTCGAATGATTTTGCAGCGCCGGACCAGGCGGCCGCCGCGACCGCCATTGCCACCGGGGTCAAGGTAAACAATCGATTAATCAGCTGTGACGCGGAAGGCAAATCGCTTCCAACTCTTGTCGAACTTGCCCACCAGGCGGGACGCGCGACCGGCCTGATCACGAACGCAAGCATAACCGACCCGACGGCGGCAGCTTTCTATGCGCACACTGCCGAACAGAATGATAAACCCGCCATCGCCCAGCAGATTGCGAGAAGCTCCCTGATCGATTTGGTCCTGGGTGGCGGCACCGACGATTTCTTGCCGGAGTCGAAAGGTGGACATCGCCCCGACGAGCGGGATCTGCTCTTGGAAATTCGCCGAAACGGTTTTGATCTCGTTCGCACGAAGGCTGAACTCGAAGCGATACCGGGGTGGCGCCGCCCAAAACTTTTTGGTGTGTTTAGCCATGCTGAATTGGCGTACGCAGATCATGTCGAAGCCCGAAGCGAACAGCCAAGTCTTTCAGATATGGTCCGGCGCGCGGTCGAACTCCTTCAATTCAATCGGTCGGGATATTTCCTGGTGGTGGACGCCGGCCTGATGCGGAAAGCAGCAGAGAAAAACAATGCCGAATATACGCTCGCTGAGACCGTGGAACTGGATCGCGCTCTCGCGGTCGCCCAACGATTTGCCGGCGGAAACTCCGCCATCTTTGTTTGCGGCGATGTCGGGATTGGGGGATTGAGTTTGAACGGGTATCCGTTTCGAAAAGATCGGGGAATTGCAGTGCTCGGGCTGAATTCCGGAGGCGATCCCTGGTTCTCGTGGGCGAGCGGACCCAACGGCGGGAGGTACTATGGGGCGGCGAAACTGGCAGCCTCCCAGGAAACCCATGCTACGGCTGCAGTCCCATCGTTGCCGGAACAGCCGCAAGAACCAGCTGCATTCTATGCACCGGTGCCGTTAAATACCGTGGACGATGTAGTGGTTTTTGGATCTGGTCCGGGCGCAGAAGCGTTACGCGGCACGATGGACAATACCGCGCTCTTTAGAATCATCCGCGATAATTTTTGAGCGCTCCCCGCCTTTCCGCGGATAAGAACAAAAAGCCCGTCGAACGGCTGAAGCCGACGACGGGCTTTTTGAAGCAATGGTCCTTAGTGGCTGACCGGAACCAACTGTGGAATAAACGTGAACGGAGGAGGATTCGGGAGCGACGGCGGTGGGCCTTCCGCGGGCGGTTTTTCCTGCGGACCTTCCTCGGGGATGTCCTTGCTGTCGGCGATGTCCTTCGAGTCAGCCACGTCCTTCGAATCCGAAGTCACCTTGCGTTCCGACGCGGCACTGGAAAAGTTCCGGCTCGAAGCAATCAAATTTCTCTGATCGGGACCCGAAGCCGTGACTTCAGCGACGGTGAAGGCCCTGTCAGAGTGTGATGCTGGAATCCACCGCAACATGACATAACGACCGGTGGTCGCTGGAAAATCCAACGAAGCCCGTCCCTGAGTGCCATCGTCGATCGCGGAGCCGACAGGTTTCAAACCTGCAAAGGCATTGTCATCGAGCTTCAAGCTGTTCGGTGAATTGTCGCGATCTGTTCCCGGCAGAGTTTTCATGACATAGAAGTCAATGCTGCCCGGACGTGCCGAATAAATCGCGGCGAGGTGCCGTACCGTGCAAACTTTTCCGAGATCGATTACCGCGGTAGGCGAACTATCCTCGGCCGAGAAACCAAAGGATGTCGTAGGCTGATCGTCGATCATGCTGTTAGCCAGCTTCAGGTCATTTCCAGAGCTCACGTAAAGAGCGCGCGCCTGGCGGGTATTCGCCAAGCTGTAATTGATTAGAGCGAAAGTTGCTTGCGGGCCGAGGCGCGACTGAGCGGGATCAGCCGGGACCTGCGCCGTGGTGGACGGCACCTTTTGCAGGATTATATCGGACGCGAGCACGCCTGAAGCAGTGCAGAGGAGGAGGCAAGCGGGGGCATAAATTTTGCCGAGGGAAGAAGTAAGTGTTCTCATAATTTCCATATCCACAAAAAAGATGGTAGGACGTTTGCCTTTTTTTCGCAATAAAAATCTTTCCCAGTCTTCAGTTTTTTTTAGCAGGGCTGGTCTCCCTAGAAAGAGCGTGCACAAAGCAGGGGCTCTTGGCCAGTTTTTTCTCCGAGAACCGGTGCCAGGGCCTTGTTTTTTCGGCGGAGAAGACCGCGATGATTCCGCCAATATTCGGCGGTCTGTAACCGAGCAATGTCGATGACCAGCGTCTGTCCCCCCGATTCCGCCGCGGAGAAATCAGGCAGAACAACGGGACAAATTAATTACAGTCGTACGACCAACCTTCAATTTTCGGCATCGAGCTCGCGGAAGCCGCGGGATACCTCCCGTTGCCGATAGATCTGCGGGGCAGAGTATATGACGGATCCTCGACCTTCAGGAGCGATCCTCTGACCAATCAATCGTCGGATTAAGTACAAAAGCTTCGAGAATCCAGCCTGAACCCTGGGCAAATCTTCCCTCCAACGATTGACGAGTGGGAAGCAACACTGGTTTGACGGTCCGGTACGGGGCCGAAAGGGAGGACGCCTGGCTCTGGTTCAGCTGGCGATCGTAAGGCCTCGCGTGCAAGCTCATATAGAGGGAGTCGGCGAGACAGATTGCCGAGGAGAGGCAGAGGAGAGTGGCAACGAGAAGAAAAATCTTCCTACAAGCGAACGGCTGGATACTGATTAAAACCATATTGGTTATGGTTATTATCAGCACCGGCCGTGCCACGTGGTGGCTGGGCGCATCAACGCAAACGACTCTTGGTCGGAAGAAAACCGACCCGAAGCGAGGCGCAAAGGGCCCCCGCTGGTTCGTACGCCCGGAGGATCGAACTCCTTGGTTCGAGTTTATTAGTGACCGACGAGGGTGCGTGCGAAGCTCAGGTTTTTCTTCGCTTCTAAAAAGTCTGGTTGAAGACGCAGGGCTTCTTCGTAGTGGGCAATGGCTGAATCGAATTCCCCGTCACCGCAGAGTAGGTCGGCAAGCTCTTTGTGCGCCATCTGAAGATCAGGCTTCACGGCAAGGCTGTGTTCATACCGGCGACGTGCTTCGGTGCGAAGCCCCTTCGAAACGAGGACACCGGCCAAATTCGCTTCGCATTTGCCACTTTTCGGATCCAGCTGAAACGAGCGTTCATAGTGCTGAAGCGCTCGATCCGGGTCTCCCAGATCGCTCCAAGCCAGCCCAAGATAGAATTCCGCCTCGGCGAGCGAGGGCTTTTTGCCAATTGCGAATTCATACTTGCTGATGGCTTCCTCCACGCGCCCCGCCTCGTGCAATGCCTTGCCGTATCGGAGTTGCGCCTCGGCGTCGTGCGGCAGAACTTCAGCGACCTTGGCCATCCGCTCGACCGTCGGAACGACGCGGCCGACAAGCTGCGCGGCACAGAGTGCTCCAAATGGAATCACCAGCGCCGCCCAACGAAAGCTGTGCCCAACCCACGCCGGCCAAAGGCGAGGTGAGGCCAAGGCTGCGGCCCCAGCCCCTTCGATTCCAAGCATCGTGCGCGTTTGCGTTTCACGCACTTTCCAGATGAATCCGTCGTAATAAAAATGCAACAGCGCCGAGGCAGTCACGATACCGATTAGACCGTGCCGGATCCATTCGGCGGTAACAGCGGACTGGGTTAAACCGATTGCTCCGTAGGCCATGACCAAGCCGACGTAGACTCCGATCAGGGCACCACTGCGCCGAAAGACAAAACGCATGAATCCACCGATACTTTTGTCGCGCTCCACGCGAGTCCGATTATAGATCCAGACGATCGCAAGGTATTGCACGTCATGAAACACCTCGAAAAGTGCGATACCCACGAGGATGTTCTCGACGCCGTTATTGCAATACCACCAAAAGGCAATGCTGCTGACGAGAAGCGTTATCTTTACGGGACTAGCACCACGGGCCGCGCGCCAATCACTCCACTGACGCCAAAGGAAAGCAATTGTGACCAGCCCCAGCGCGACCACCAATCCCGTGCGAATCGCTGCGACGGCCGCTGGTGCGACGACTGGACCGCCGCTTTCATAATACAATTCCAACAAAGTCCTGAAGCGCATCGGCGAGAGCAGCACCGCCGCCGAGAACCACGCGAAACAAAGCGCCAAGTCCACCCGAGCTCGGGCCGCGGCCCTGGCGGAAGCTTTCGCATCGTAAATCCGGCAAAACCCGTAGGTCTGCATCATCCCATGCCAGATCCCCCATGCCATGGCCACCAGCTGCACCGCCTGGATATGGTAGAAGGAGGACCAAACGCAAACGGCCAGGATAGCCAGTGGCGCGACGACAAATCGGATCTTAAAGCGATCGAACAAGGCCCGGTCACCGTAGGCGCGGATCATGCCCGGCAAGTGATGACCCATCGCGCCGAAGGCACCCACAAAAAGGAAGATATCCTGCGCGCTCCACCGGGCCTGGGCAGCCGTAAAGATCGGAATAAGCAGGACCGGCGTGCCGACGAAGAGAAGTAAATCCCGCCAACGGTCGAGAATCCAGGGAGACGATTTGGATGGCGTCGACGACGCGGTTGCGGTTCCACCGCTAGCCTTCGATTGGTGGATCTTTGCCAGCGGCAATGCGTGCGTTGCCATGTCCGTTTGATAGTTCAATGCGCCATCAAAAACAAGTCGCTTCC
>JBEEHC010000213.1:0-10669 GCA_041167205.1 Verrucomicrobiota bacterium | reverse complement strand
CCGCTCGATCCGGCCGGAAGCGAAGTGAAGATGTACACCTGCGGGCCGACGGTCTACAGCCATGCGCACATCGGGAATTTCCGCGCCTACCTCTTCGAGGATCTGCTCCAGCGACATCTCGAACTCCGCGAATTCAAGGTTCGACGGGTGATGAACATCACGGACGTAGACGACAAAACGATTCAAGGCTCAAGGAGCGCCGGCATTCCGTTGGCAGAATTCACTGCGCCCTTCAAGCAGGCCTTCTTTGCAGACCTGGACACTCTCCGGATCAAGCGCGCTGATTTTTTCCCAGAAGCGACGGACCCCGGCCAGATCGCGGCCATGATCGAGATGATCCAGACGTTGATAGCGCGCGACCTCGCCTATCAAGCGGAGGACAAATCAGTTTACTTTCGGATCAATAAATTTCCGGCTTATGGGCAGCTCGCGCATTTCGATTTATCGGAACTGCGCTCGACCGGGCGGGTGAAGAGCGACGAATACGATAAGGAACACGTGGGCGATTTTGCGCTCTGGAAGGCGTGGGATGAAGAAGATGGGCCGGTCCGTTGGGAGAGTCCGTGGGGGCCCGGCCGGCCCGGGTGGCACATCGAATGCAGCGCAATGGCGACGCAACTCCTGGGCGAGCAACTCGACATTCATTGCGGCGGCGTGGACAACATATTCCCGCACCATGAAGCGGAGATCGCGCAGACGGAGGGCTGCACCGGCAAGAAATTTGTCCGCTACTGGCTGCACTGCGCGCACCTGATGGTCGACGGGCAGAAAATGTCGAAGTCGCTCGGGAATTTTTACACGCTGCGCGATGTGCTCGGGAAAGGCTACAGCGGCCGCGAGGTGCGCTATGCGTTGATGCGCGTGCATTATCGCGCACCGCTCAATTTCACTTGGGAAGGCATGGAGGAATCGCGGGAGGCTTTGCGCCGAATTGAAGATTGGGTGGCGCGGCTGCGGGAGAAGGCGGGAGAAGAGAATGCCCAACGCCCAACGCCCAACGTCCAACGTCCAACGGAAGAGGGCTCAGGATTCGAAGATGCCTTGGATGACGACCTCAACATTTCTGGCGCGCTCGGAGTGCTGTTCGAAACGATCCGTGAGACGAATCGGTCCCTTGATCTCGGAAAGCTCGACGCCGAGGCGGCGAGTTCGTGGTTGGACTGGTGGAAGCGGATCAATCGTATTCTCGGCGTGAGCGCACAAAAGGATGCAGTTCCGCCCGAAATTGCGGCCCTGGCGGAGGCGCGCACACAGGCAAGACTTGCAAAGGATTGGAGAAAAAGTGATGAATTGCGCGACGCACTGGCCGCGCATGGTTGGGAGGCCCGCGATACAAAAGACGGGCAAACGATCACGCGGCGCGCTGGAGTCTAAAACATGTTTGCGCCTTCAGATTTCTTAAGTCTCGAACACACGGCGCATCCGAAGCTGTTTGAGTCGCAGAAGTACGTTTGGGACGCGCTCAAGCAGATCGCGAGTTATCTGCAATTTCGCCTGAAGCCGGCCGTGCTTGGCGAACTCGTCGGCAAGCCGTTCATCAGCAACACGGTTTTTATCGGCGCGGGCACGATCGTCGAGCAAGGAGCGGTCTTGAAAGGGCCGGCCTGGATCGGAGAGAACTGTCACATCCGGAGCGGCTGTTACGTGCGAGAAAACGTGATCGTGGGGGACGGCGTGGTGATGGGGAACTCGTGCGAATTCAAGAACAGCATCTTGTTCGATGAAGCGCAGGTGCCGCATTTCAATTACGTCGGCGACTCGATTCTCGGGTTTCGCGCGCATCTGGGCGCGGGGGTGATTCTCTCGAATGTAAAGCTGGATCATCGGGAGATCCACGTGAGCGCGCCCGACGGCGATATCGCGACGGGGCTGACGAAATTTGGCGCGATCGTAGGGGACCGGACTGAGATAGGCTGTAACGCTGTGATTAATCCCGGCTCAGTCCTGGGCCGCGATTGCCTGATATATCCAGGAGCGAACTTCCGAGGCGTATTGCCGAATGCCAGCGTGGTAAAATTCCGTCAAAACCTCCAGGTTTTGACACGACGGACGATTGACGGCGGCTAGGCGGATCGAGCACGAGCAAAAGAAGAGCGGATGGGCAGGGATTCGAACCCTGGTTGCCTTTCGGCAAACACGCTTTCCAGGCGTGCGCATTAGACCACTCTGCCACCCATCCCCTGCTAATTCCTGCTCTTGTTCTTGATCACGCTCCCGCTCGCAGTGAAGAAATCATGAGCACGATCAAGAGCAAGCGCAGGAGGATCAAAGCTGCAAGCGGCGGAACAGTTCGTCGAGCGGCAGTTGCAGACCGATGTAAAATTCGCCGAAGTCGCCATAGACCGCGCTGACTTCATCGAAACGCATTTGGTACACGATCGCTTTGACCTGGAAGGTATCGTGCGCGAAAAGCGTCACGCCCCATTCGGCATCGTCGAGGCCGCTCGAGCCGGTGATGAGTTGCTTTATCTTGCCCGCGTATTGACGGCCAACCTTGGCGTGACCCGCCATCAGACGCCGCCTTTCCTCATAGGGAAGCGTGTACCAGTTCTTCTGCTCGCCGCGGCGTTTCGTCATATTATAAAAGCAGACGACCGGCCAATCGGGCAGGGTCGGATAAACGCGCTCGTGCCGGTATTTCGCCATCCGCTCGCGGAACGCGCTTATGGCCTGCGCGAATTCCGGCGAGCCTGGCTTGAGCTTTTCCTCCGTCTCCAAGGTGCGCGCGTGTTCTTCTTCGGTGGTAATGTATTCGCTCTCTTCCGTGAGCGAGAGATAGCTGTAGACCGGGATGAGAACATCCGCGCCGAGCGATAGAGAGAGTTGTTTCTCGATTCGATTCGCGGCGTGCAAATCCGGCGTGATCAACATGAACCCGAGATCCGCCTTCGGACTCACCACGCTCATCGTGACCAGCTGGGTGGATTCGAGCGCGCGCACTTCCTGCACCAGGGCAGAGAGCGCGACCTTTGCCGTTCGTTGCTCCTCCGCATTGAGAAGCTGCCATTGGCTGAACTCGAGCCGGTAATAGAGGTGCAGGCAATGCCAGCCCTGTTCGGGAACGAGCGCTGCTTCTTTTTCACTCATCGCGCCAGTCTCAGGGTCAGGTGGTACTCGGTCAAGCGAGGGCGCCGCGCGGGAGTCAGATGGCGGCGTTGGCCGGCCTCGGGAGATGCGCGAGGCAATATTCCTCGCCGTCGCGCGCCACGCGAAATTCGAGACTGGGATCGGTCAATTCCGTGGCGCCGCAGGTGGCGCAACGGTGCAGCGGTTCTTCTTCACTGCGCGATTGAACCTCGAAACGTTGGCGGCGGACTGCCACCTCCTTGCGCTGCCGCAGGTGGTGAATCACTCCGGGCCCAAAGAAGAGGAGATAATTGCCCAGCGCCACGATGAGGGCCAGCCGGTAGGAATTCGACTGCGTCGCGAAGCCGAGCAAGAGGAAGCCCGCGTAAGCCCAGGCGATCCATTTTACCTTCAGCGGCAGGATGAAAAAAACGTAAATGATCTCCTCCGGATAAAAATGCGCGAAGGCGAAGAAGAGCGTGGTGAAAAGCATTTGGCTGGAGAATTGACTGTTGGAGAAAACAGCGGCGACCGTTGTTCCGATCATCCCAACCAGGAAGTAAAGCGTAAGGCGGAAGGGTCCCCAGGCGCGCTCGAGGCCGTCACCGATGAACCAGAGAAACCAGAGCGCCATGACGACCAACAGAAAATGGCCGGTCGGGGGAACAAAAATGTAGGTGACGAGCCGCCAGACTTCGCCGGCTCGAATTCGAGCAATATTGAGGGCGAGATAAGAATCAAAACCTTTGTTTAAGAGGACGAGGACGAAAACGAGCGCGTTCAGGGTCACGACGGCCCGGATCAATCCGGGGATCGCGATGAAGCCAAGACGCCGTTCGAGTTTGTCCAGAAAGCTCATCGCTGCGTTCACGGTAGCGGGGCGACGCGGCTCTTCAAGCGAAGCGGCCGGCGCGCGTATGCGGCTTGATTGACACTCGGAAGTCGGCGTCTAGGATGACGCGCATGAGTGACGCCCCGCAGAAAAAAACGCCGCTCTACGAGGAGCATGTGCGGCTCGGCGCGAAGATGATCCCGTTCGGCGATTGGATCATGCCGGTGCAGTACTCGAGCATCATCGAGGAGCATCAGGCGGTGCGAAACAACGTCGGCGTCTTCGATATTTCGCACATGGGCCAACTGGTCGCGAGCGGTTCGGCGGCTGGCGGATGGCTCAACGAAATGCTGACCAACAACATCGATAAGCTCGAGGTCGGCGCCGGTCAGTACACTTTTCTCCTCAACGAAGGCGGCGGGATCATCGATGACTTGATCGTCTATCGGACGGCTCCGGAGGAATTCCTCTTGGTGGTGAATGCGTCGCGCGCGGACGAAGATTTTGCTTGGCTTACGAGGCATATGACGGAGGGGGTCGATCTGGGCAATCGCAGCGCCGATTACGCCGGCCTCGCGATCCAAGGGCCACGCGTCGTCGAACTTTTTCATTTGCTTCTTGGGTCGGACGTCGAGCTGCCGGCCCGTAATCAAATCCAAATGTTCGAACACAACGGCAGCCAGCTGACCATCGGACGCACCGGCTATACCGGCGAGGATGGCGTGGAAGTTTTCTTTCCCGCCAACGAGGCCCCGAAAACCTGGAATGAAGTGCTCGAAAAAGGAAAACCGCTCGGCATTCGGCCCTGCGGTCTCGGCGCGCGCGACACGCTCCGCTTGGAGATGTGCTATCCGTTGAACGGCTCCGATCTCTCACCGGACCACAATCCGATCGAGGCCGGACTGGGATTTTTCGTTGATCTCAACAAACCGAAATTCATCGGACGCGAAGTGCTCGTCCGCGCCAAGGAAAGTGGAACACCCAACCGGCTTGTTCCCTTCCGCATGAAAAGCAAGGGACCGCCGCCGCGGCCGCATTACGGGGTCTGGCTTGCGGGCGAACAGGTCGGCGAAGCCACCAGCGGCACATTATCGCCGAGCTTGAATCAGGGCATCGGGATGGCCTACCTTCCGACGCCACACGCTCGCGCCGGCACGGAGATCGAAATCGAAATTCGCGGGCAGAAATTTCCTGCCGTCATCGAGAAAAAACCGCTCTACAAAAAATCATGAATGTTCCCGAAGATCTTTTTTACACCGAAAGTCACGAATGGATTAAACGCGAGGGCGACAACGCGCGCGTTGGCATCACCGATCATGCGCAAGCCGAACTGACCGACGTTGTCTACGTCGAGCTGCCGAAAGTCGGCGCGCAGGCGGAATCGCGTGGACAGATCGCGGTCGTCGAATCCGTGAAAGCGGCCAGCGACATTTACGCACCGGTTAAGGGAACCGTCGTCGAAGTGAACAAGGCGCTGGAAGGCAATCCGGCGTTGATCAATACGGATCCATTCGGGGAAGGCTGGATCTTCGTGCTGAAGATGGATACACCGGACGACGTGAAGCAGTTGAAAGACGCGGCCGCCTACCGCAAGGCCATCGGGTAGATTCGCTGCACCTAACGAGTAGCCCGGGCTCCTATTTGAGCGGCGCGGGATTTAGCATTTCATCCACGCAGCGGATCAGATCGTCGAGCGAGACCGCGGTTGCGAGAAAGCTGTAGCCACTGATGAATCCGCCCGTCACCACTTTCTTTTCCGGGGCCGCGTTCCCGCTCAGAAAAAGGAACGGGGTGTCCTTGAGCGCTGGGTCGGACTTCAACTGGCGATTTACGTCCTCGCCCGACTCGGCTTTGGCCGCATCGAGCAAGATAAGATCGGGCAGGAACCAGGGCGCGGCGTGCAACGCAAGGCGGCTGTCTTGTTCCACCTTGACCAGATATTTGCCCGTGCTTTCGAGCGCGCGCCGGACGAGCGCAGTTACCTGTGGCTCGTGATCCACGAGCAGGATCTTTTTCAGGAACTTCATCGCGCGGTACTCACTCCGGCAGTGACTTAGCATCGCGTGTGCCAGAGGGCGCTGGGAGAAGAACGTATTAGAGCAAGGTGGAAACGGTGTTGATCGTTAGGGCGAGGATCACCGTGTTAAAACCGAAGGAGAGCATGCCATGCAAGAGCACAAGCTTGCGAAATTCGCGCGAGGTGATCTGGACGTCCGACACTTGGAAGGTCATGCCGATGACAAACGAGAAGTAGGCAAAATCCATGTAGTCAGGCAGACGGCCTCCGGGAAATTCCAGCCCGCCCGCGTGCGACTCCGGCCCCTGCGGGCCGTCCGGATCGCCATAAAAGGTATGGGCGTAGCGCAGGCCAAAGACCGTATGCACGAGCATCCAGGAGGAAACCACGGCGACCAGACTCATGAAGAGGTGGAGAAAAAAGTGAGGACGTTGCACCACGCCTTTGTTGGCGAAAAAGAGGAAGCCCACCGCGAACAAGCCGGCGCAGGCCGCCACGATTACGAAAACGAAAATGACGGTGCGACTGACATCCTGCTCCTGCGCTCGCAAGCGAAGTTTGTGCGGCGGCGTGGTGATAATCGTCAGCCAGGCCAGGAGAAGAACGCACAAGGCAAAAACGTCCCACGTCACGATCGATTGGGTCGAGGGCTGAACGCGGCCATGCAGCCCAGACCAAACGAGCCCGCCGACCAGCAGTGAGATGACAAGGCGATGCCGGGCATCCAATCTTGCAATCCAGTTCAGCATGTTCGCCATCGATTCGAATTCAGTAATTCGCCTATCGGCGGATTCACGCAAGCGTGAACCACCAGGAAGGCCCGGCCGAGGACGAGCCAACGCTCGTCGATCCTAATCGAGCAATTCGATTACTTCATCTGTGGCAAGGACTGGCTTCAGGCGATATATTGCCAAGTCTCGTTCGCATCTAACTAATGAAGACACATAAAGCGCTAACAGTTCTCCTGCTTTTCGTCGCAATGCGGAGCGGCATTTTCGCAGACACCGTTTCTTTGTTGGCGCAAAAGGACAATACGCTCTATCTGGATTTGAACGGCCAACTCAGCAATGGCCACGGTATCTATCTCTTCACGGGGAGGACGACCAACGATCTGTTGCGCCGAGGATTGATCGCGTTCGATCTGACTTCCATCCCCACAAATGCGACAATCACGGCGGCGACTTTTTCAATGTTCCTGAACCGGCCGCGGCCGAATGACGCGGCTGTCGATGTCTCGTTGAGTCGAGCGTTGCACGCCTGGGGTGAGGGCGCTTCCGATGCCGGGGATCCAGGCGGTATTGGCGCTCAAGCAGAGACAAACGACGCCACCTGGCTACACACCTTTTACAATACCAATTTTTGGACGACTCCCGGAGGCGACTTTTCAGCCACTATCAGCGCAACCACGCCAGTAATAGGGAACGCACTCTATACATGGAGCAGCATCGGATTGATCGCGGACGTGCAGTCGTGGGTTTCCAACCCTGCGACCAACTTTGGGTGGTTCATTTTCAGCAATGAAGTCGATTCGGGAACCGCGCAGCGATTTAACACCCGGGAAAATACGGGCGACCCGCCGCAGTTGACTGTCACGTATCAGATTTTGTCGGGAACTCCCACTCCGAGTCCCACCACTACACCACACACACCAACTCCGACTCCGACGGCGTCTCCTACGCCACACACTCCAACGCCAACACCGACCCCAACTCCAACATCCACTCCAACGCCTTCACCATCGGTCGCACCGACGCCAACAGCCACACCTGGCACTTTGGGAAACATTTCGACCCGCCTTCGCGTTCTGAGCGGAGACAACGTCCTGATCGGTGGGATGATTGTCACTGGCACGGCCGGAAAAAGGGTAGTCATTCGCGCGATTGGGCCGTCGCTCACTGCCTTTGGTGTTCCCGGCGCCCTCGCGAACCCGACGCTCGACCTCTTCCAAGGCAACACGCTTCTCTTTAGTAATGACGACTGGAATAACTCCAGTCAGCAAGCGGAGATCGCGGCGAGCGGGTTTGCGCCAGGCAACGCTCTGGAGTCGGCGATCATCTGGACGCTGACGCCTGGGCAGGGCTACACCGCAGTAGTGCGCGGAATAACCGGGACAACGGGGATAGGGGTGGTGGAGGTATACGATCTAAATCAGGCGGCGGCGTCGAAGCTGGGGAACATCAGCACGCGAGGATTTGTGGATGTGGATGATAACGTGATGATCGCCGGCTTGATCGCGGGACCCAGCAATGGAACGAGCCTCAAAGTCCTGGTGCGCGCGCTGGGACCGACGCTAAGCGAATTCGGCGTGCCTGGTGCGCTGGCGAACCCGACGCTCGATTTGGTGAACGCGAGCGGAACGGTGATTCGGTCGAACAACGACTGGAAAGACGATCCGCAACAACGCGCGCTGATTGAAGCAGCCGGGTTAGCTCCGAGTCACGACGCGGAGGCGGCACTGGTGGAGACAGTCGCCCCCGGAGCCTACACGGCCATCGTGCGGGGAAATGGCCGCACCGTCGGTGTCGGGCTGGTGGAAGTTTACAATATTCCGTAAGCGTCTCGGACGCTGACTAACCGAAGATTCCAATATTCGGGTGAGCGAACCGTCCGATGTTCGGCAGGACAGTCGACAAATCCGAACTGCTCACGCCGAACCATGTCGCCAGAGTCGCGGAGAATTCATCCACTGAGGTTGTCGGAATCCAACGACCCTGCCCGGTATCGTCCGGTCCATTGACGGCGAGGGTGGGGAAGGTTCCAAACAATCGACCACCTTGAACTGCGCCGCCGAGGACGAATTGATGGCTGCCCCAGCCGTGGTCGGAGCCCGAACCGTTGGTGGGGAAGGTCCTGCCAAAATCCGAAGCGGTGAAAGCAGTCACGTCTTGAGCGACACCGAGCTCATTTGTCGAGGTGTAAAAGGCGTTCAGCGCCTGGCTGAGTTCCGTAAGCAAGTTCGCCTGGCCCGTGAGTTGATCGCCGTGGGTATCGTACCCGCCGACCGAGCAGAAAAAGATCTGGCGGCGCATGCCGAGGTTAGTCCGCGCGGCGATGAGCTTGGCGACCATCTTCAGCTGCCCGGCCAGCGTGGTCGCGGGGAAAACGGTTTGGAGCGGCGGGAGACCAGCGAGAGCGGCTGTCAACAAGTCGTTCGCGGCGATGGAGCGGGTGACCGTATCCGAATAAGCCTTCTCGAATAGATTGTTATGCGGCAATGCCAGGAGATCCTTGAAAGCTTGCAGACGCACATTGGCATTCGCGCTGCCGTTGAACCCGGCCAGACCAACGCTTCCATTGGACGAAACGTTGTAGGGGAGGACCGTGTTCCCGACTTCGAAGGTATTTGTTCCGGCGATCGAGATGTTGAGAGAAATCTGTGAATTGCCATTGAGCGAGTGCAGGACGTCCGCCATTCGCCCGCCCCAGCCGGTGCGCGGCGGTTGATCGGGGAACGAGGTCTGCCACTGCACAGATTGGTCTGCATGCGAGAAGAGCTGCGGCGGAACGGCGGCCCCGCCGGAAAGATATTGCGCGCGGGTGATGGGGGCGACGAGCGTGCCTACATTCGAGACGATTCCAAGGTGGCCCTGGTTAAAAAGGGCCTGCAATTCCACAAGGTTCGGATGGAAACCAAAATCGCGGCCGTCGCCGTTTGGCAATGTGAGTGGAAGAAGCGACGCCTGCGGGATCGCAAGGACGCCTCGCGCGGCGGCGTAGGAGGAGTAGCCGCTCGCATCGTGCGGCACGATGACGTTGTTCGCATCGTTTCCGCCGAAAAGGAACAGGCAAACGAGCGCCTTGTAGTCGCTGCCGGTGGGAATGGTGGCGGCACTCAGCCTGCGGAGATCGAAGATGGTATTGAGCAGCCCCGTGGTGGTGAGCGCGGCGCAAGCAGCCTGGCGAATAAAGATGCGGCGGGTCGGTGCGTACATAGCTATTTGTCGATGGTGAACTCGGGCGAATTAATCACGAGATAGACGGCGGTCTTGGCGCGCTCCGCGGGATCGGTCGCGGGAATCTGGGTGATGGCATTGATCAAGATGGTGCGCATCGCCGTGGACATGTTGTTGGCCAGCAATAGGGAGTTTAGATGGTCAACCAACTGGGCTGGGTTGGCCGCCAGCGTCTGTTCGGCGCTGAGATTAAGCGTTATCTTGTCAGTCGTGGGGCCAAGGTAACTGTAGATCGCCGTATTAACGTAATTCGCGATTGTTACCACCGTGGTCTCGGTCGTGATTTCGAATTCGGGGCTTTTCAGACCGGCGTCTGCAATGAAACCGGGCCTCTCGTAATCGGGCGAAAAGAAATTGAAGACCGTCGGCGAATGCATCGCCTCCTGACCGAGATTTGTATTCGCGTTTCGGACCGAAAATTTTCCATCGGGCGAGGAAGCGCCAAACGCGCGTAACAGGTTTATCACGCGAATGACCGGCTCGCGTTGATGACCCGCACCGTGCACCGTCTTCGCGCTGCCCCGGGCGTCATAATCCATCAGAATGGCTCGCACGACAGCCTTCAAATCGCCGCGAACCCCCTGGCCGTTATTGTTGAAGATGGCGGTAACGCGATAAAGATAGCCTGGGCTCGGATTACTGGTGACCAGACGCTGGATTAGCTGCCGGCAGATGTACGGTCCGACATTCGGATGATTGAAAATCGTGTCGAGTGTAGTGCTAAAATCCTGCGCTGCCGTCTGCCCGGCCGGAATGAGGACACCGTTCAAGATTGTCTTGGCATCGGGGGAATGGTGGCTG
>JBEEHC010000212.1:0-4245 GCA_041167205.1 Verrucomicrobiota bacterium | reverse complement strand
GGTCCCTCGCCGTCGGCGCGGCTCGGGATGACAGCACTAGGCCCTTCGCCATTTTGCGGGTCACTCCACGAATTCGACCGCCGGCGCTTTTTCGAGATAGCCTCGGCGGTGCGCCGTCTGTAAGAATTCGCGAACGGCTCTACGCCCGATTGCCCCGTAATCGCGGGTGTAATCGTTCACGTACATGCCGATAAACTTTTCCGCGAGATCCGCATCCATATCTCGCGCATAAGGCATCGAGTGCTGCACCGCTTCATCGCGATGCGCGAGGCCGAAGTCGATGCTCTCGCGCATGATCTCCAGCAAATCGCGTTGCACCGCCGGCGCGATGTCCTTGCGCAAGACATTGCCACCGAGCGGCAAGGGCAGACGGGTCTCGCGCTTCCACCATTCACCCAAATCCAGGACCTTATTGAAGCCCGATTTGCTGTAGGTAAGCTGCCCCTCGTGAATGATCAGGCCGGCGGCGGCTCGCCCGCTTTTCACCGCCTCGAAGATTTGATCGAAGGGGACGACGACATAATCGAACCCGCCAAGATAGAGTTGCAACGCCAGGTATGCGCTCGTCATCCGGCCCGGGATTGCGATTGTCCGATTTCGAAGCCAGAGACGAATTTCTTCGTCCGATGCGTCGGAGCCAAGGCCTTCTCTTGCCGCCGTGACGACCATGGGGCCATAGCCATCGCCCATGCTCGCGCCGCAGGGCAAGAGCGCATAGCGATCGCTCACATACGCAAATGCGTGAATCGAGATCGCGGAGATGTGGAGCTCCCCGCGAAGTGCCCGCTCATTCAACGTTTGAATATCCTCGAGCCGATGCTCGAAGCGATAGCCGCGCAGGTCGATTTTGTTTTCCGCCATCGCGTAAAACATGAAGGCGTCATCCGGATCCGGAGAATGGCCGAGCGTAAAAACCGGCTCATCGTTGGCAGGCATCGGCGGCAGGCTACGTGATGATCTCGGATGCGCAATGCCGCTCCCCGGTATCCTGCTGCTTCTCGTCCTGTTCGTGATCTTGCTCGTGATCTTGATCTCTCGGATGGAATTAGGATCAGGAGCAAGAGCAGGAGCAGGACGAAGAAAAAATGCGCGTGCTCTTTGTTTGCGTGATTACGTGCGCTCCGATAACCTGCGGTGGCATGGCGAAATCAGCACTTGGCAAAGGTCTCAGCGCGCTGATTAGCGCCCGGCCGCCGACGATCCGACTCGAGGCGGAGCCGGGCGAGAAAGTGCGCCAGGTAAGTGTGGCCAGCATCGTGCCGAGTCCATTGCAGCCGCGGAAGGATTTCGCGCGCGAATCCCTGAACGAACTAGTCGAGTCGATTCGCCAGCATGGAATCATCCAGCCGTTGGTTGTTCGTGATGTGGACGGCCGGCACGAATTGATCGCCGGGGAACGCCGCTGGCGGGCGGCGCAGGAAGCGGGGCTCGGCCAGGTGCCGGTGATTACTCGCGTCGCCACCGACCTGGAAGTCCTCGAAATTTCGCTGATCGAAAACTTGCAGCGCGCGGATCTCAATCCAATCGAGGAGGCGCAAGCGTATGCCCGACTCGCGGAGGAATTTGGCATGCGTCAGGAAGACATCGCGCAGAAAGTCGGCCGGAGCCGCGCGGCCGTCGCAAATTCCATGCGGCTGCTCGATTTACACCAGCAAGTGCAAGCGTGGCTGACCCAGGATTTGCTTTCCGTGGGACACGCGAAGGTCCTGCTCGCTTTGAAGGAACCGGAGGAACAGTTGCTCGTGGCGGAGACAATCCTGCGCCGGTGCGCGACCGTCCGTGCCACCGAACGCCTCGTCGCACGCCACCTCGGCACCACGCGGCCCCGGCGAAGACGGCAGACAGGCGCGGCTATGGTCACATCTGCCACGATCGATGATCTGCAAAATCGATTGCAGGAACATCTCGGTACCAGGGTAACAATTCACCACGGCGAGAAACGAGGACGCATCGAGATCGAATATTACGGCACTGACGACCTGCAACGCGTGCTCGCCGCCCTCGGTTTGTCCGCGAGCGAGACATAACATGCCGGGCACAGTCCTACGATGCGCGGGATTGCTTCTCGCGCTGGGCCTTCTGGGCGCTTGCGATCGAGCGCAGACGCAGCCAGGACGCGGCCCTCAAAAGAAGATCTGCGAGGAATTCTCGGGCGAAAAGGCGCTCGCGCATGTTCAGGCGCTGGTGGATTTCGGTCCGCGGCCACCGGGGACGGAGGCCCTCGAGAAAACAAGAAACTATCTCACGAAACAGCTCGAGCTTTCCGGATGGAAGGTGACTCGGCAGCCTTTTTCGGGCACCACGCCGCGTGGGAAAGTCGAGTTTGTGAATCTCATCGCCACCTTTGCCGCAGCCGATGCCGCTCCTTCCTTTCTCGTCTGCTCGCACTACGACACAAAGATATTCGATACGGCCAAGTTTGTCGGGGCGAACGACGGCGGCTCAAGCACTGGCGCGCTGCTCGAACTCGCTCGGGTTCTGGCCCAGCGTCCGGACCTGGCCCAGAAAGCTGAACTCGTTTTTTTTGACGGCGAGGAAGCGTACGAGGCCTTTTCCCAAACTGACGGGCTCTACGGGAGCCGCTATTTCGCGAAACAACTGGCAGCGCAAGGTAAAACGAAACAGTTTCGAGGTGGCATCTTGCTCGACATGGTCGGCGATCGATCGTTGACGATCACGCTCCCGCCGGATTCGCCCGCCGAGATGGCGCGCGATATTTTCGCCTCGGCCGACGCTTTGAACTTGCGAGAGCATTTCACCTATTTCGATCGCGACATTATGGATGATCACACGCCCCTGAACGCCGTCGGTATTCCCACGATTGATTTAATCGATTTCGATTTTGCCGCGTGGCACACACCCGAGGACACAATCGACAAACTAAGCGCGGAAAGCCTTCGAGCGGTCGGCGCCGTTGTCTCCTATTACTTATCGGAAATGGCGCTGAAGCAATGAGCCAGCTCCGCTTGTTTTGTTTGATAGCGGCGGCCTCTTTCTTCGGCGTGTTTTGCAGCGAATTGCTTTGCCGCTCGACCGCTTTCCGCAATGCTGCCGGACGTCTTTTTGGACGTGGTCACCTGATCGCCGTTGCGGATGGCAAAGGTGTTTACGAGAAGGATCTGGATCGCGATGACTTTTCCACGGCGTCCGATCTAATCGTCATGGCAAATCTCCGCCAGGCGGCGCGCAATGAGTCGCCGAATGCGGCGCAAGTCGATCGCGAATGTGCTCTCTTGCGCGCGCAGTTTGGCGATGAAGGAGCGTTTCTCCGACGCGTTCGTTCCAATGGTTTTTCTGTCTCGTCGCTGCGCGAGAAGATCGCGGATCAACTTCGTTCGCTCCAGTGGATCGAGAAGCAGATCACGGCGGAGAAAGCGGCAACTGACAAAGAATGCCGGGCTTTTTACGAGACGCATCGCGCACTCTTTACGCAGCCCGTCCGGTTCCGTGCCTCACACCTGTTTCTCGCCGCCCCAGCCGAGACACGGCCGGAAACTGTCGAATCCAAGCGCGAACTGATTGACGCGCTCGCCGTTCGTCTCTCTCGCGGAGAGACTTTCCCGCAGCTCGCCGCGGAAGCATCCGAGGACGAGACGACAAAGGCGCGTCGCGGCGATCTTGGCTTCTTCTCCTCTGCGCGAATGCCTCCTGATTTTTTCGCAGAAGTCGAGAAACTCGCAGTGGGCCAGAGGAGCAATCCGTTTCGCTCGCACTTGGGTTTCCATGTTGTTGAAGTGACCGAGATCAGGCCGGCACGCGTGCTCAGTTTCGATGAGGCACGAGGAGAGGTATCGCTTGCCCTCGTGAATGAAAGACGCGCCTTGATTACGGAACGTCTAGCTGACATGCTCAGCACTGCTACGTACGCCCGGCCCGACTGACCCCTATGTAAGTCGGGGAAGTTCGGCATTGCGTCACTGCTGGTTTGCCCTGATTTTCAGCGGTCGCCGGCAAGAAAGTAATCGAGCTGGGAATAATCTGGAATGTCAACTCGCACACGAAAAAATGTTGGGGTAATCGGCCTTGGAATCATCGGCCAGCGCGTGGCCGACTGTCTGCGCGAACGCGGATTTCATGTCTTCGTTTGGAACCGCACGCCGCGTCCCGTCCCTAATTTCGTCGGATCGCCCTCGGAGGTCGCGGAGCTTTGCGATTTCATCCAGATTTTTGTCTCCGACGATGAGGCGTTGCTCCAGACGGCGCAGCGGATCACGCGCGATTTGAGTCCGAACCACATCGTCATGG
>JBEEHC010000211.1:0-11131 GCA_041167205.1 Verrucomicrobiota bacterium | reverse complement strand
TATCTATAACGAGCGCAATATAGGGATTATTAACAGCACTATCTCCGGCAACTCAGCCAGCCTCGGCGGCGGGATCAAGAATGTTGGTTACGAATTCCTTTTCTTTCCGGGCGCATCAACTATCACCAGCAGCACCATCTCCGGCAATTCGGCCAACGAAGGCGGCGGCATTTATTCATTCAGTTTTGGCGGCCAGAAATCCAGGAATTCAATTATTGCCCGGAACAGCTCCACGAACGGTCCGGATATGAAGGGCGATCTTACCTCGAACGGATTTAACCTCATCGGCAACAATTCCGGCGCGAATATTTTGTCCGCGCAGGCTTCAGATCAAGTGGGCACTTCTGCCTCG
The DNA here is from genome assembly GCA_041167205.1 of Verrucomicrobiota bacterium. Lineage (GTDB taxonomy): Bacteria > Verrucomicrobiota > Verrucomicrobiia > Chthoniobacterales > UBA10450 > AV80. The sequence continues at coordinate 10,779 of JBEEHC010000211.1, read as the reverse complement.
CCCATCGATCCGCTGCTCGGCCCCTTGCAGAACAACGGCGGGCCGACTTTCACCCACACCTTGCTTCTGGGAAGTCCGGCCATCGACAAAGGAGAATCCAGCGGCGCGACTTCCGATCAACGCGGCTTCGGACGCCGGAAGGACATTCCGTCTCTCACGAATGCGCCGGGTGGCGACGGCGCGGACATCGGCGCGCTTGAATCCGCCTTCGCCACGCTCGCCAATATTTCCACTCGCCTGCGTGTCCAGACCGCCGACAACGTGATGATTGGAGGATTCATCATTACTGGAACAGCTCCGAAGACAGTGCTCGTTCGCGGGATTGGGCCGTCGTTGCCATTGGCCGGTGCGCTGGCGGACCCGTTCATCGAAGTCTACGGTCCATCCGGCGAGTTCCTCGGGACTAATGACAATTGGCAGGACGCCGCGACCAGGCAGGAGATTATCGACAGCGGCCTGGCGCCCGCCAACAGTTTGGAGCCAGCACTTTGGGGAATAATCAATCCCGGCGCTTATACAGTTGTTGTCCGCGGCAAGAACGCCACCACCGGCATAGGCTTGTTCGAAGTCTACGACCTGGATCAAACGGTTGAATCCAACCTGGGCAACATCTCAACACGCGGTTTCGTCGGAACTGGTAATGACGTGATGATCGGCGGCACGATCATCACAGGAGCTGCTCCGGCGAGAGTGCTTTTTCGTGCGATTGGGCCCAGCCTCACGAATTTCGGCGTCTCGAATGCCTTGGGAGATCCAGTCCTGGAACTGTATGACGGCAATGGCGTGCTCATCGCCGCCAATTACAATTGGCGTGACACTCAGGAAGCCGAAATCAGCGCGACGGGCCTGGGGCCGTCGAACAATCTGGAGTCGGCAATTCTGCGAGATCTCGCGCCCGGTCCCTACACTGCGATTGTGCGTGGTCTGAATAACACGACCGGCGTGGCTCTGGTCGAAGCTTATAATCTGAATTAGCGGTGACCGATTAATCTTTCTCGCGCGGTTCGCTGTCGAATTTTTCTCGCAGTTTGCCCGCCGTCCGGACGACCACATCCCGAGCCTTGTCGCGCGCGCCGCCCGTCTCGGCGTGCAATTGATCGATCGCCCGATCCATCGCCGCCTTGATACTGGCCGCCGTTCCCCCCTTTTCATATTCCCGCACGAGGACGCCCTCCAGTCGCGCGATCACGCCATCCACCGTGTAGTCGCGGCTTATTTTGAAATCGCCTGTCTCGTGGTGCTCGATCGCGCTGTAAACGTCGATTACCGCTTCGCTGTGCGAACCCCATCTGAGCACCTTGTAAAAAAGCGTCCCTTCGCGCTCACCTCGAAAGACGAGGTCGATCAGCGCCGCGACCAGTGAAATCGGCATCAGCGCGAAATCGCGCACATTATCGAGAAACATTTTGAGCTGAAAGACCAGGACATCGCGCAGAAACTTCCAGCGATCATTGTGATCAGCTCGTGGCGGCACAGAGGGCGGCAGGTTCATCGCGAGTCAAAAGCAAACAATCGGTTTCATGATCCCATCTCCGTGAAGGACGGCATGCGGAGATTCCAACGGATCGAATTCAAGCTGCCAACTATTAAATGGCGGCAGGAATAATGGCTGTAGCCGCCGCCCTGTGGGCGGCGTTTCCCGTGGCGCCGCATTCCCTCACGCTTCGCACAGCGAAGCGGCTACAGTGGGGACCGCTCCGCCAAAAAAAGTTGTAACCATCCTGGGTTTCGGGCGGTCATATTTTGATATGTATGAATGCGTTTCTCGCTCGCGGCGCGATGGTGATTCAGGATTGGTGCCATCGAAACTTTCAATCGGCGGAATATGGCGCGGATGCCAGCCACGCCACTTCCGGCAAGGGAAACTGGTTCTCCTTCTTCTCGGCTTCGCACTCTGCGCCTGCGCCGATGATTCAACGGCCGACAATAATCACCAACGCAAACACCGGCACGGGAGCCGCCATGGACGCGAACAGAGTGAAACCGTCGATCGTTCGGGTGATTCGAGTAATTCGAGTCCGACGCCGGCCCTGGGCTGGTAGGTCGCGATTTCTGGACGACCCATTTTTCGATCGATCGCGATCAGCTAATCTTTGAGTTCGCCTCATCCCGCGGTTGCCGGAGCAGGGAGATCGCGAAGAGATGCTGACATCGACGCAACTGAGGCCGTAGAGTTGGTCGGTGCCTGTCGGCCAACTTATGAAGGAGCCAAAATAATGAAGCGAATTCTTCTCTCTGCGATTCTTCTGCTCTCCATCGCCTGCGGCCTCCGCGGAGAAACCGCGCCGGATGCGACCGAGCTGACCAAGCTTCTGCAAGATTTCCTGGCCGGCGCCGGCCGAAACGACATCGCAATGCATGAGCGCTTTTGGGCCGACGAATTGATTTACACTTCGGCTCTGGGCCGCCGCAAAGGCAAGGCGGACATCATGCGGGAGCTGCGCGAGGAAGGGCCACCCAAGCCGGGCGACGAAACCGCCATTTACACCGCGGAAGAGATTCGCATTCGGCAATACGGCGACACCGCCATCGTCGCCTTTCGTCTGGTGGCAACGACGGACAAGGCGGGCGCGAAAAAGGTCACGCACTACCTGAACACCGGCACGTTCCTAAAACGAAACGGCAAATGGCAGGCGGTTGGCTGGCAGGCCACAGCGATACCGAAAGCACCCGCGCCGACTCCGACGCCGTAGACGAAAAAAAGCGCGGAGTTGAGCTACCGGCCCCAGCGCGGAACGCGTCCGCTCGACTCCTGATGGAGAACACCCGCGGTGATGGAGAATTTATCATTCCCCACCGTCCCGATGATGTAGGTCTGAAAAACCTCGGTGCCGTACTTGCCGCCGGACTTTCCGTAAAGAAAGCCCACTTCTCCGCTGGCATGAATGCGATCCGTCGATCGTATCTCCACCGCGTCGTCGAAGGGGTTCTCGCGGTCGGCCAGGATTGGAGAGAGGACGCTCCGCGGTCCCGCCGGACTGAAAGTCGGCAGAAAATTCGAGGTTGCGTGCATGGCCCCGAACGAGGTCGCGAAGAAAAAACGGTCCTGATCCGCGAGCGAGAGAAACGGACGAGTCAGGTTACCCCCATCGAACAGGAGTTGCTCCGGGCTCTGCATTTGTTGCGCGGACAAGGAAAGGCAAAGACCGAAAAATCCCGCAACGGCGAAGAGTGCGCGTTTGGTCATGGGGAGAATTCTCCGCCGAAACGTCGCGCGCGCCAGCAAAATCTGCAGGGAAGGAAGCCAGCGGAAGCGGAGCCGTATTCGGTGGCCGTTGGCGTCGGCCGGGGCAAGAGCGATTGCCTCGGACGAGGTGTTCATTGAGAGTTTGGCGCGAGAGGCAATCGAACGCTGATGACTGTGAATCACGATGAGAGAAATTGCGCACCAGGCATTGGCGTAAGCCGAATGCTCGGCCTTTTTCTGTGCGCGGTTGCGTTCTTCGTCGGCGCCTTGGCCATGGCGGGTTGGATATTCCAGCAACCGCAATGGCGCAGTTTTTTGGCGAGCGGCTCGCAAATGAAGGCCAACACTGCTTTTTGCCTCATGCTCCTGGCCGCGGCCCTGGCAGTCCGCACGTTTAGGCCAGCGTCGGCCCTCGCTCGGATGGCGGCGAACGCCGCCGCCCTGCTCGTCGGCACGATCGTGTCGCTCACGCTCGCGGAATATTGGTTCGAGGCCGACCTGGGCATCGATCAGTTCCTCTTCAAAGACACTTCCACCGTCGGCACGTCGGATCCGGGACGGATGTCTCCACCGTCGGCGGTGTCATTTTTGTTTGGCGCTCTGACAGTGTTTGCGCTGGAGCTGGAGACGCGGATCGGTCTTCGCCTCGCGCAATTGCTGGCCCTGGCCATGGCGTTTGTGCCCGCCCACATCCTGACCAGTTACGCCTACGGCAACATGAACGTCCTGGCGTTCGGTTCGCGCAAATCCTACATGGCGGTGCCCACCGCGCTTGCCCTCATGGCGCTTGCGCTTTCCGTTTTGGCTTACGCGCCGGATCGCGGGCTCATGCGCTCGTTGACGGCGAGCACCCAGGCGAGCCGCGTCTTTCGGCGGCTGCTCGTGGCGCTCTTCGTCGCGCCGCCGTTGCTCGGCTGGTTCGTGCTCAAATTTCTGGATGGACGGAACTCGCCCCCGGAGTTCGGCGTCAGCACCACCGTCATGTTGTGCATTGTCTTCCTGGCCGCGCTGGCCTGGTTCAATGCCGCGCGGCTCAATCGCACCGAGCTGAATTTGGAGAAGGCCAAACAGGACGCCGAACGCGCCAATCGCGCGAAGGACCAGTTCCTCGCCATGCTCTCTCACGAATTGCGCACACCGCTCAACCCGGTGCTTCTGGCGGCCTCCGCTCTCGAAGCCGACTCCTCGCTCTCGGCGGACGTGCGCGAGCAGCTCGCAATGATGCGGCGCAATATCGAGTTGGAAGCGCGCCTGATCGATGACCTGCTTGACGTGACTCGCATTGCGCATGGCAAACTGGAGCTGCACCCGGAGGTGGTCGATCTCCACGTCGCCATCGAGCATGCTCTCGGCATTTCCGCCTCCGAGATCGAGGCCCGGAAGCTGAAAATAACGAAACGCCTCGATGCGGCCGAACATCACGCCAGCGCGGACGCCGCCAGACTCCAGGAGGTCTTTTGGAATATCTTGCGCAACGCGGTGAAGTTCACCCCGATCGGCGGCCAGATTGCGATCTCCACGCAAAACGATGACGGCGGCCGCGTCGTCATCCAGTTCGCCGATACCGGCATTGGCATCGAACCAAACCTCCAGCCGCGAATCTTCGAAGCGTTCGAGCAGGGAGAACCGAGTACCCAGATGCGCTACGGCGGTCTCGGACTCGGGCTCGCGATTTCGAAACGGATTGTCGATTTGCATCAGGGCAGCATCGACGTCCGGAGCTCTGGGCGCGGGCAGGGATCGACTTTTACGGTCAAGCTAAACGCGGTGGAAAGTTCGCGGCTGAAGACGGCCACGAACGTTTCGCCTGGCTCCATCGTTACGCCTGCTTCCGCCGAAATTCTGGTCGTCGACGACCACGAAGATTCGGCCCGCGTTCTCCAGCGGATTTTGCGAAACGCCGGCTATCGCGTCAGCTCCTGTGGCAGCGTGGCCGAGGCGCGCGCGCTCGCGGCGGAACGAAAATTCGACCTCGTTATCAGCGACATTGGTTTGCCTGACGGAAATGGTCTGGACTTGATGCGGTCCCTGCGCGAGACGCACGGGTTGAGCGGAATCGCCTTGAGTGGTTTTGGGACCGAGGAAGATTTGGCCGCGAGCAAAGCCGCCGGCTTCATCACGCATCTGACCAAGCCGGTCGACCTTGAGCGGCTGCGCTCGGCCATCAACCTGGCCTTGAACGGCGCCGCCGGAAGATGAGTTCCAAACTGTAGCCGCGGTCTAGGACCGCCGAATCCCCATCTTTGTCGGAACCCTCCCGGTTGCCGCACTCCCTGTCGCCCTCGAACAGGCAACTTTTCGATTGCGTATCTGGCGAAACTCAAACAGGAAATGAATATCCATGAAACCGTCCACGAAAGAAGATAGCCATCTCTCGGTGAAACCGATCCCGGAGGGAATGCACACAGTCACGCCGCATCTGATTTGTGCCGGCGCGGCCGAGGCGATCGAATTCTACAAGCAGGCGTTCGGCGCGGTCGAGCTCAGCCGAATGCCGGGCTCGGACGGGAAAATAATGCACGCCAGCATCTGCATCGGGGATTCCGTCATGATGCTCAACGAAGAGATGCCCGAGTGGGGTTCGTTCGGTCCGGAACATCTCAAGGGTTCGCCGGTCACCATCCACCTCTACGTCGAGAACGCGGACGCCGCCTTCGAGCAGGCGGTGCGCGCCGGCGCGAAAGTCACGATGCCGCTCGACGATATGTTTTGGGGCGACCGCTATGGCAAGGTCGAAGACCCATTCGGCCATCAATGGTCCATCGGCACCCATGTCCGGGATGTCAGTCCCGACGAAATGCAAAAGGCGATGGAGAAAATGGGTTCCTGAAGTTCGGTCCGAATACGGTCAACGCGACTTCTTCAGTTTGGCGATCGCCGGAAATCCGATCTTCAATCACGGCAGCTTGTAAACCTCCACCAGGCCGACACCAGTGGTGCGGTTATTTCCACGCACGATCGCCGTGTACGCACCGGGCGCGATGGTTTCGACTAGCGCCGCTTCCTCGTCGTGAGCCGGAGCCAACCCGGCTGCTTCAATCAACGCGCGTTGTTGCGGATCATCCTTCCAATTGTTGTTCGAGCGGATCACCGTCCCACTCGCATTCACCAGGTCGAGCGTCGGATTCGCCAGCGCACCGGGCACTCCAAAGTCGCTCAGCGTCGGTCCGAGCGCTCGTACCAGGACGTTGAGGCTCGTTCCATTTCCCGGTCCCGCGATCAATCCCGCGATCATCACGTTGTCGTCCACGTCCACAAATCCACGCGTGCTGATGTTCCCCAGCTTCGAGGCCGCGGCCTGATTCAGATCGTATACCTCCACTACCCCTACTCCCGTCGTCCCGTTTATCCCACGCACGATAGCCGTGTAACCCTGACCCGGCGTCAACGTCCAGATGATCGCCGACTCGAGAGCATTTCCCGGCGCAAACCCGCTCGCCGCGATCTCCGCTTGCTGGCTGGAGTTATTCCAGTCGTCATTACTAAAGAGAAGCATGCTGCCTTGAAAAAGATCGAGCGTCGGATTCCCCAGGGCGCCGGGCACGCCAAAGGCGGTGAGCGAGGGTCCGATCGCGCGAATGATTACTCTCTTGCCGGCTGTGCCGGTGGCGATCATTCCACCGATCAGGGCATTGTCTCCCGAAAGCACCCGCATCCGGGTCGAGATGTTCAGTAGCTGAGACGGGTTCGTGACGGCCGGAGGGCCAACGCCAATAATTAAGTCAGCCTGCCCTGAGCCCGCGTTATTGTTGGCCGCCATCGGCACGACGTAGTTGCCGGCTATTGTAGGTGTCCCGGAGATAAGCCCGGTCGCATGATCAACCGTGAGACCATCCGGCAAGTTCATCGCACCGAAACTTGTGGGATTATTCGTGGCGGTAATTTGATAACTGAATGCCTGCCCCTGCGTCGCCGCCACCGTCGTAGGGCTGCTGATAACCGGCGCTCCCGCCACCACGCTGGTGATCGTAACGGTAACTCCGCCGCCATCATTCGAAACAGAAATCCCGGCCTGGCTCGGCTGCGTGATCGAAGAAAAGCCGCCGGACAAGGAGCCGGCATTTACAATGCGATAGGTCTGTCCAACGATAGGTGTGAAACCGTTCACCAGTCGCACCTGGAGATTTCCGGTGATACTCGCTGCGCCACTCACTTGAAGTTGATCGTAGCCTGTTCCGGCGTCGGTCCCGCCGATCTCGATGCTCAAGAGTCCATCGCTATTCTGGGTGTAGTCACCCTGTACAGTTAGTATCCCGAGTGCATCGCTATTCTGAGTGTAGTCACTCTGCACAATTAGTATCCCGGTAGAGTTACCGGGGAGTATCCATCCTGAGCTGAATAGCCTGCCGTTGATCGTTCCAGTGCCAGTAAGGATGCCACCGGGCAGGATCGTTGCCGACGTGCAAATCACTGCGCCATTGTCGTCCAAGGTCCCGCCCGGCCCGACGCGAACTTCGCCAACCGTACTTGCCGTCGCTCCGATGATGATACTGCCGCCGCTTGCCGTGCTTACTCCTCCTCCGCGGCCGATAGCAAGCTTCGCGTCTATCTTGATAAGTCCATTTTCGCGCGCGAGGAGCGTGCCACTGGGGACGGTGTCTTGTATTGTGATGGTCGGGTAGCTTAACAACGAGCCGTTGCCCGAAACAGTACCTCTCCCGAACGAGACTGACATCATTCCTGCTCCCGTTAATCGGCCACCGTCATTCACCTGCAGCGCGGCAGTGCCTAGAAAAGAAGTCGTGAGAGCTTGCACTCTTCCTCCAGAAATCACCACAGCACCGATTGTTAGAAGCAATTGGTTGGTGGCAATTACGTCTCCACCCATAGCGACATTGAGCGTGCCGCCTCGGACATCCAAATTCCGCACACCGAGGCGACCACCTTCGTTCGCATTAAGCACCCCATTATCTTTGAGGTTCATCTCTGGAGGCAATTGTACTGCTCCCCCCATGACGCCTCGGTTGTCCAAATCCACAATCGCCGGACTGCCACCCCCGCCAATGTCAATTTGACTCGCGTCCAAGGAACCGCCGTTATGGATGCCAATGTGACCGCGCGGCATCTGCAATATTGTGTCCACGAGTCCCAGTCCACCGTTAATCTGGAGGTCGCCCCCGTTTATCTGAACGTTCTGGACCTTTAGCCTCGAAGAGTCACCATCAATGGAGACCAGGCCGCCTGAAAGTTGCATCGGGCCTTGGATGATTGCAGATCCCCCGAGGGTGATCGCGAGATTGCCAGAGTTGATAGAGTAAGCCTGGTCAACAGTGAGAACCGAACCGGCGTCATTGATGTAAACATTCCCAAAAGTATAACTGGCAATGTGCGCTAAGCTGGCACCACTGAGGGTGAAAGAGAAATTGTTGAGGCCAGCCATTGCGATGAGTGAGCTGCCGCTGCGAAAATTGGCCGAGCCTCCGGGGCCGCCCGTGCCCGTGAGCGTCAACGAGCTGCCATCTCGAAAGCTGCCGCCCCTGCAAGTGGCCGCCGTTACGCTCCCGCCGCCGCTGACATCAACAAAGTCCCCCGCTCCAGTCGCCTTGAGATGGCCGCCGACGACGCCGAGGCCGGAAATAGGACGGACATGATCTACGTTAAGCGTTCCCGAACCGCGCAAGGTAAACTCGCTCGTCTCCACCGCGCTCACCATTCCAGTCACGCTTACACTTCCCACGTTATAGATACTCCGCACGCTTCCGCCGCTCGCGGTAATGTCCACGCCCTCAAGGTCGACGTCATCGGCAGGGCCCGGCGTTCCGTAGACCGGCGGCCCGCCCGGAGGAGAGGTCGTTGCGTTGATCCATTGGCCCTGAAGATCGGTGGTGTTGGGTCCGGGATAATAAAGGTCCGCCAACATCACAGTGGTTGAGGCAAAGGTGAGGACGGCGAAAAATGCAACCGTCTGGGGTTTAAACGCTCTGCGATTCCGAAACAGGAGCGCGACCGTGTGCTGGTTTTTCTGTCGTTTCATTCTTTCTCCTTGGGTTGCATCAACAAACTTGAACTTGGGCGCGAAAAAGGGTTTATAATTTCGCGTCATCGCAACACGCACTTTATCTCAAACGCGGCGCGGAATCTGGACGGTTAGCGGAAATTACGCGGTAATTTCGCGGAAAGGCCTTCTGTCGGATGGAAAAGATAGCTCACAAAAATTTTGTTTTCGCCGAGTTTGATCTCGATGCCGAACTGCGAACCCTTCGGCGCGAGGACGTGGAAATTCACCTCGCGAAACGGCCGTTTGACGTTTTGCTTTTCCTGATTGAAAACCGTGAGCGAGTAGTCAGCCGCGAGGAATTGCTCAATCGGTTTTGGGACGGATGCGAGGTTTATGACGACGCTTTGAGAAAATGCGTCGGCGCGATTCGCACGGCGGTGCACGATTTAGGGAAATCGCCGCGCTTTATCGAAACCCGTCGCGGAAGCGGTTTCCGTTTTATCGGCACGATCTCAGAAGCGCCTGCCTTGGCCGGCAGATTAAATCCGAGTCAATTACCAGTTACTAATTACAAATTAGAAAACCACGAACCGCAAACAAACCGCAATGGAGAAGAGCGAGAGAACGATAAACGATTCGCGCTTAAGAATCGCAAACTTCTTCTCGCTCTGGTCGCCGTAGCTGTGATCTCGGTGACAGCTCTTGGTTTTTTCGCGCATCGCCGCCAGGTAAAAGCCGTCGAATCGAAATCTTTGACCGAAGTAGTTTCGGCCAGGCGTTCGATTGCGATTTTGCCGCTTAAGAATTTAACCGGCGACGCGGCCAATGATTATCTTGCCGATGGCATCACGGAAAGTTTGATCAACGAACTTTCGCGCATCGATTCGCTCAAAGTCATCTCGCGCAGTTCGGTGTTTCAGTTCAAAAAGAAAGAGATGCCGCCCCAGGAGATCGGGGAAAAACTCGGCGTGGAGACAATTCTCGAAGGTGGTCTGCGGCAGAGCGGTGAACAGCTTCGCGTCGAGGTTCGGCTGGTCAATACCAAGGACGGGAGCGTGAGGTGGGCGAGCGATTCCGAGCAGAAAAAACTGGCTGATATCTTTGCAATTCAGGACGGCATCACCTGTCAGATCGTCACCGAACTGAAAGTAAAGCTCTGCGGCGAAACCGCGCCCGCATCGCGCTCCACGCAGAACGTCAAAGCCTATCAACTTTACCTGCAAGGATTGTATCACCGCAATCAACTCACCAATGAGAATCTCGAAAAAGCCATCGGATTCTATGAAGAAGCCCTGCGCGTCGAACCGAATTACGCCTTGGCCCACGATGGCCTGGCCGAGCTCTATATGGTGATGGAATTCAATTCGCTGGTTCCGCCCGGAACAGCCGCGCCGAAAGCGGAACTTCACGCACAGAAAGCTCTCGAACTGGATGGTTCGCTCGCTGGCCCGTCCATCGTTTTGGGCGCGGTCAGGACGATGCAGAATTATGATTTGAAGACGCGGGAAAATTATTACCAACAAGCGTTGCTCAAAAATCCGAACCACCGAACGGCGCATCTTTGGCGGGCGAATAATCTTACGGTGCAGGGCAAATTCGAAGAAGCCGAGCGAGAGATTCTTCGTGTGCAGGAGCTAGACCCCCTTTCCTTCAG
>JBEEHC010000210.1:0-6543 GCA_041167205.1 Verrucomicrobiota bacterium | reverse complement strand
CGGCTCGCGCCCCCAGTTTTCCGTCGAGCGCTCAAAGCTCCGTTTCGGTTCCCGGATCGTGAGCATGAAACGAGCGTTTTCAGGCCGCGCCTCAACCGAAATGACGCCTTCCGCGCGATCATGCCGGAATGCGTTCGCGAACAATTCCACCAGTGCCGGCTGCAATGATTGCGGATCGATCTGCAAGGTGGCGTCACCCAATTGAACCCTCCATTCGATTTTCCCACTTTCCTCCGGATGGCCGGCCGCCAGCTTCTGACGCAGATCTTCCACAAAATCGGCCGCGTTGTAGGGCATCAGCGTCAATCTCGCCGCGCCAAGCGCCGAGGTGACGCGCTGCAAACTTGCGCCCACTTCGGAAATCATCGCGCGCAGACGTTTGACCTCCTCTTTCAGCTCCGGATCCGCCGCGATCTCGGCGATATAGGCCGATTGAAGTTCGGCCGCATTGAGATGATTGCGAAGGTCGTGACTGAGCTGCCGGACGAACTTCACCACATCGGGCATCGCAACCTGAAGCTCCGGGTCCGGTCTTGGATTGGGTTCAGCAGATGCGGCCATGGCGAAAGGGAAGACGCAAAGCCTAGCGCAACCGGCGTTCAGTGCCAGTCACCAACCCTGGCCGCCTAGCGCGAGCGAGAATATTTCTGCGTCGCAATCGCGCCGCCGCCGGAGATGCGGATCGCCGGATCGTTCGCCGCGAGATGTCGCAGAATATGAAAAACATCCTCCGGGTCGGCCTCGAGGGACCGCGCGATTTCCTCCGCGGTTTTTCCAGGCTCGCCGCCCAAACTCGCCACCACCCGCTTCTGCAGCTGAAGCACACGCGTCGCCGCCTTCTTCCCCGCTTCGACGCCGGGCTGGTGGTATGCATTGATGTTCACGATGGAGGCATAGAATCCCACCGCGCGTTCGTACAAGGCAATGAGCGCGCCGACATTGAAGGCGTTCACTTCCGGGATCGTGATCGTAATCGATTCGCGCCCGCTTTCGTAAAGTGCGGAGCGGGTCCCGCGCAGGAAGCCTTGAAGATAATCGCCGCTCGTTACGCCTTCCTCGACCTCGAACGGCTGCGCCATCCGGTCTTTGCGCACCTCGACAAACGTGACGAAGAAGTTCAAGACGCCGTCGCGCAACTGCTGCACATACGCATGCTGGTCCGTCGATCCCTTGTTTCCGTAAACGGCGATACCCTGATGAACGACATTGCCATCGAGGTCTTTCTCCTTGCCTAACGACTCCATCACCAATTGCTGGAGGTACTTGCTGAACAACATCAGCCGGTCCTTGTAAGGCAGGATCACCATGTCCTTTTCTCCGCGGCCATTGCCCGCGTAAAACCACATCAGGGCCAGCAGCATCGCCGCGTTCTGTTCCGCCTCCGTCGCGCGTGTTTTCGCATCCATCGCCGCGGCGCCCGCCAGGAAATTGTCGATCTCAAAACCTTCCAGCGCTGCCGGCACGAGGCCGACTGCGCTCATGATCGAAGTGCGGCCGCCGACCCAATCGTGCATGGGGAACCGCGTCAGCCATCCGTTCTTTTCCGCGTATTTGTCCAGCTCGCTGCCCACCCCGGTGACGGCGACCGCGTGCTTTCCGAAATCCAGACCCGCTTGCTGATAACGGGCCGCCGCTTCCAGCATTCCATTGCGGGTCTCCTTCGTGCCGCCAGATTTCGAAATCACCACCGCCAGCGTGTGCGCGAGATGATCGCCGATCTTGTTGAATGCACGATCGAATCCGTCGGGGTCCGTGTTATCGAGGAAATAAATATCGAGCGGGTCGGTGGCGTTGCCGAGTGAGTCGGCGATGAACTGCGGTCCGAGGGCCGAACCGCCGATGCCAATGAGGAGAACGTGCTTGAAGCGCTCTCCGTTTTGCGGCGCAATTTTTCCGCCGTGCACATCGGCGGCGAATTGTTTGATCCGCGCATTGGTCTCATCGATGTCCGCGCGCAGCTCTGCCGTTGGCGCGAGTTTGGAATCGCGCAGCCAGTAATGTCCGACCATTCTGCCCTCGTCCGGATTCGCGATTGCGCCCGCCTCTAGCTCGCGCATGGCAGCGAGCGCTTTCTCGATGCGTTTCCGCATCGCACCGAAGAAATCATCGGAAAAACGCATGCGGCTGATGTCGATCGAGAAATCGAGATCATCGTAGCGGAGAAAATATTGCTGAAAGCGCGGCCAGAGAGAGGTTGAAGCCATTCAGTGTGTGTAACAGAAACATCCCGCCGATTGGAACACGATTGTTCCCTGGTCAGAGCAAGTCGCACCGGCGTCAGCGCAGGCTTACAAGACTTTTGGTCATTCCTGATTAGAGCCTGCGCTTTTTCCCAATTGGGCTGAGAGGGAGCCGCAAGCGTGCTTTTTAAGGACAGGTTCCGACGTGTCGGTGTGCTAGAATTAGCGCCTTCCTGCTCGCCATTCGTAGGATTACAGGAATTTCGTCAAAACTAGCATTTTTCTCCTCGTGAAAGACGCTCCGCCTTGAATCGAAAACCGACGCTTTGAAATCGATGATTTCACCATCCTAAGTCTGGCGCGTCTGCCAATTTCGCCACCCTGGCCGCTTGATCTTGCGAGCAACCGTAATCTTCGCGTCGCTTTCCCGCCACTAGCACACGGACAAAGTGACGCATCGTCAAATCTCGCACGGGGGCGCTGGCCGCCATCCGGCATAAGATTCTCAGGGTCTGGTAGAACCAAAGCGAGCTGGCCATCCGATATTTCAAAGAAGACTTAACCCGGCTGACTATTGCTGGAAGGCCGCCGACACGATGCACGTGTCGCGCATCCACCAGGAGAAAACCGTTATGAAAAAAGAAAGCCCTTCCCAATCGGCCTACATTCGCTTCCGCGTCTTAATCGCTTTCACGCTTTGCCTAGCCAGCCTTGCTCTGGCAGTCACTGCGTTTGGCGCGTGGCCGACTCTGGCCGCTGCAGCGTGGGTTGGCCCACAAAATCAGGCTGTCCGTCACGCGAAAGCCACAATCAAAAACCGCAAGTTGGGCGGAGCTTCAAAAAACATTACCCGTGCGCGATCGAGGGCTGTGAAGAGCAACGTTGGAGGCGCAGCAAACTCCTTAAATCCCGCAGCGCAAGCGCAGCCGGACAGCGGGGCGCTAAACACGGTGACGCGGCATACCAACGCTCTCGGCCAGACTGTTTACTCGATCTCGCCGTCCCGATTCGACATTTCCCCGCCGCTTATCGAGTTGGCCGCCATTCCGCTTCCTGAGCCCGTTGAGCAACAGCTCCCAGAGTTCGAGCTGCCGCCCTGGCGCATACCTCGCTCGGATCGGCCGGACCCGGTGACTCAAGTGGCGCCATCCAGCAGAGATTTCGTAAGACTTCCTGGGGCTTCGGCCGCTCCGGCATCGCCCGCTACCGGCTTCAATTTCGCGGGCATCCTCGGAACGGGTAGCTTTCCACCGGACAACAACGGCTCGGTTGGTCTGACGCAGTATGTCGAGACGGTCAATACGCGCTATCAGGTGTGGTCGCTCAACCGCGCCACCAACACGGCCACGTCGGTTGTTGGACCGTCCAACATCAATACGCTCTGGGCAGGCTTCGGCGGCGCCTGTCAGACCCAGAATGCCGGGGACCCGGTTGTGCTTTATGACAAGGTGGCCGACCGGTGGCTAATCTCGCAGTTTACATCCGCGGCCGCGAGCGGTGTCTTCTATCAGTGCGTGGCTATCTCCACCACCCCCAGCGCCGCGGGGACCTATTCCCGCTACGCGTTCGCGGTGCCCAATGGCAACTTCGGCGACTATCCGCACTACGGCGTCTGGACCGATGCCTACTACGTGATGGCGCACAATTTTATGCCCGATGGTTCGGGCGGCTTTAGCTTTGTCGCCGGTTGTTTCGGCGCCATGGACCGGACCAAGATGCTCGCGGGAGATCCATCCGCCACCTGGCAGGTCATCCTCGATCCTTTGGAAGGCGGCCACATGCCCGCCGACCTGGATGGATTCGCTCCGCCCCCCGGGGGTGCTCCAGGCATCTTCACCTCGCTGCATGCGGACGAGATGTTCCTCTACCGCATGAAAGTAAATTTCACCACGCCGGCCAACACCACCCGCACGCTGCAGGCGGCCATACCCATCGCACCCAACAGCGCGGCTTGTGGCGGCGGTAATTGCATTCCCCAGCCCCAAAGCCCCTTCACCATCGACTCGCTGGCCGATCGTCTCATGTTCCGCCTGGCCTATCGAAACTTCATCGACCACGAGTCCCTGGTCGTCTCCCACTCGGTCGACCCCGGCATCACCGGTGTCGTCTCCGGCGTGCGCTGGTACGACTTCCGGATCTCCGGTCAACCGGACGCGGTCTGCGCTACTTACCCTTGCACCTATCAGCAGGGGACCGTAGCCGACGTGCCTAACGGCCGTTCCCGTTGGATGCCGTCGATCAGTATGGACGGTGCCGAGAACATCCTCGTCGGCTACAGCGCCACCGGTACGGTTGAGGCCACCGACGCCCACTCTATCCGCTACACCAGCCGGGCCAAGAGCGATCCCTTGGGGCTCATGACCGGCCCGGAAACGATCATCTTCACCGGTACCCGAAACATAGTCAACGATCCCGGCGGCGTTGAACCTGGGCGCTGGGGCGATTACACCAGCACGAGCATCGATCCCGCGGGCGACTGCACCTTCTGGCATGTGAATGAGTATTATGCCATCGGCGGCCTCACCAATGGGGATTGGCACACCCAAATCGCCTCCGCCACTTTTCCTGCCGGAACCGGCCCCGGACAGTGCCAGCCCACGACCTGCACCGCTCGCCCGCTCAGCGCGCCAATCAATCTTATCGCATCGGTTCCCGGCAATAACCAGATCATGCTGACCTGGACCGGCATCACGCCGACACCGGGCAGCTATGCTATCGAACGCGCGATCGGCGCCGTGGGCAGCGAAGGCCTTTACCAGCCGCTCTCCTTCGTCCCCGGCTCCTCCAGCAGTTTTCTTGACACTACGGTCCAAGGCGGCATCACCTACACTTACCGTGTCATCGCGGCGACCGATGCGGCCGGTAAGTGTCAGGCGCTTGTCCGTAGTGGGGGCGCCAGCGCCACCGCGACCGGGAACTGCACCTTGAAACCAGTCTTCGCCGGCGCGACCAGCGCGAGCAGCACCAATGGTCCCACTTGCGGTATCACGGTAAGCTGGTCGCCAGGCAATTCGAATTGTCCGCTCAGCTCGGTCCTGAAGTATAACGTTTACCGCGGGACCGTGCCCGACTTTGTGCCGTCCGTAGCTAACCGGATTGCCAGCTGCGTTCCGGGTCCCAGTTCCTATCTCGACACCGACAACCTTACTAGCGGCAACACTTATTATTATGTCGTACGCGCGGAGGACAACAGCGCGGGCAACGGCGGCGCGTGCGGCGGTAATGAAGAATCCAACAATGTTCATATCGCCGGCACTGCCTACGGCTCCGGCACGCAGGCTGCCTCCAGCACGTGGACGGATGGCGGTGGCGACGCTACCGCATTCTTGCGACTCAACGCTACGGGAACCGGGAACAGCGCGGACCCGGCTTGGAGAATCGTAAGAACCGCCGACGACCCCGGCGCCAACCACACTGCCGGTGGCGCTTACGCCTACCGCAACGCGGGGCCGGGCCCCAACGTGATCTATTCCAGCAATGTCTGTGCTTCAGCCGAAACACCGATCCTGACCGTAGGCTCAACCACACTCAATCTGACTTACTGGGAACGTCACCAGCTGGAGAAAGGCTGGGACGGCGTTGCGATTGAATATTCGCGCAATGGTGGAGCCTGGACTGACGTCCCCGCGCCGAGCAGCTCGACCACAGATGGATGCATGATTTCAGACATCACGGCCGACTATGCGCCCCTGGAGTGCACCGGAGCCCCGCCGGCCAACGCCTGCGACTACCCCGCCTCCAAGGCGGTCATTACGGGCCCCTCTCTTGTCGGCGTTGATTGCACTACCTACATGACCAGCGACCTGACGGCCTATGGCCGCCGCTGCCATCTGCTCACCGGCCTGACCGTGGGCGATACCATCCAGTTCCGGTGGCGGTTCACCTCCGATCCGGGCGCAGAATTCAAGGGCTTCTATCTCGATGACATAGCGATCACCAACATTCGTCTGCCCAACTCGTGCGCGCCAGGCGGGCCAACCACACCGACTCCAGCGCCAACGGTTACACCCTCCCCGCCAGCTACCCCGTCACCTTCACCGACTCCGACCCCGGTGCTGACACCGACACCCACGCCGACCCCGACGCCTACGCCGATACCCAGCTGCGCGCCGACGGGCCATTTCCTCGATGACCTTGAACCTGCCCAGGAGCCAGGGTGGATATTCCAGACGGCGGTGAACAATTTCCCGGCCAGCGCTACCTGGGCCCTGGTGACCGACCCCAATGCTCATAGCGTAACACATTCATTCATGACCGATGCCACCGCTAACGACATTAAGGACGATCGGCTGATCGCACCGCCGCAGAACCTATCCCCAACCAGCCACCTCATTTTCTGGCACAAGTTCATTACCGAGGACGG
>JBEEHC010000209.1:0-11245 GCA_041167205.1 Verrucomicrobiota bacterium | reverse complement strand
CTGTAGATGGCTGGTGCGTCCTCCACCGTCGAGCAGTTAGGACCAGCGTTGCCGGCCGAGACTTCGACAAAAATCCCAGCCGCCTGGGTGTTGTTTACAATCGTCTCCAACTCCCCCCCAGTAACGCAGCCTTCGCTCACCGGGCAGCCCCACGAGTTGTTCAGGACGTGTGGGCGCAGTGCCGGATTCGCGTTGTTGCCGGCCAGGTCCGTCGGCGCAATCATAAACTGGAAGCACTCGGTGTAAGTGGCCGGAGTGCCGTTACCCTGGTCCATGTTTCGGCACCCGATCCATTTCGCGCCAGGGGCGACGCCGATCTGGTTGGTACCGCTTTCTCCAACGGTCGTGCCTGCCGTGTGCGTGCCGTGGCCGCTGTCGTCGCAGGGCGCCACTGTATTTGCGCCGCACGAGCCACCACCGGAGTGAATGGCGTCGTGCCAGTTGAAGTTGTGATCGGCATTGGTGCCATCCCAGCCTCGATACTTGGGCTTGAGAGCGCTATGGGTCCAGCGCATGCCCGTGTCCAAATCACCAATAACGATCCCCTGACCGGTGAAGCCGAGCGACCAGACCGACGGAGCATTCACATTACTTACTCCCCATTCGATGGTGTTCGTGACATCCGGGCTGGCGGACGCGTCCTTGAAATTCGCGATCCCCGGATCTTCGATCCAGCGCGCAGGTCTATTTGAATCGAGCCGCCCCACGTCAGAGCGAGCGGCGAGCGCATCGGCCAGGGAACGGTCGACAGTCGCGACGATCATATTGGCCACCCAGAATGACTGGTAGCTCGCACCGTGCGCCGTCAGAAAAGCTTGGAGGCCCGCTTGCGTACGGGCCGCGTGCTGAGTCAGGGTGTTGTAGACAAACCAGCCGCGTACGTCCTGGTTCTTCATTCCATAGGCCGCGCTAACGTCAGCTTGGTCGGCGAGAAAAATGACAACCGAGGCGCTCTTGCCACCGGCCGTGTCAGCCAGCACCGCTGGCGCGATCTTTACGCCACCACTCAGCGAGCCTGGGTTCTGCGCTAACGCGGATGCACCCGAGGAGGTGCCAAACCCAACCAGCGCCAGAAGGACGCCAACCGAGGCCAGAACGAAACCGAAGAGGATACGTGAATTAAAGAAACCGCTCTGCGAAAGGCGCTTTTTTTTCATAAAGAATTTTTTCCGTCTATGTCCGGGCAGGCAACGAATCCGTTACCTTTGCCCACGGCCAAACCCAGTCGGCTGAAGAAGGGTTGAAACGTCGGGTGACGTAATTGCGCATTATCCACGCGTCGAGCGTTGTTTTCAACACGCAAAACACTTTCATTTCGAGACGCAGCCACTCTTCCGGGCCGCGCCGCCGTTACTGATACCCAGCGGGAAAAAAGATGTTGAGCGCCATGGTCAGAAAGAAATTGAAGATCAGGACGGCCAGTGACGCGTCGACGACTGCTTCGGTCGTCGCTCGTCCCACGCCGACCGCGCCTTCGCGGCTCGTCAGGCCTTTGTGGCAACTGATGAAGACGATCAGCAGCGCGAAGCAAAACGCTTTCGAAAGAGCCATGATGATGTCCCGCATTTGCGTCCAACGCACCATGTTCGCCACGTAATAGGTGCCGTTCACGTCCAGCAACAAGATCGCGACAAAATATCCGGCGACGATCCCCACCCCGACGCACTCCGCCACCAGAAGCGGCATCGAAACCATCATCGCGAGCGTGCGCGGGACGACCAGATAATCGATCGGATGGACCGCCAGCGCGCGCAACGCATCGATTTGTTCCGTTACCTTCATCGTTCCAATCTCCGCCGACATCGAAGCGCCCACCCGCCCGGTCACCATCAGGGCGGTGAGCACCGGCCCGAGCTCCCGGCAAATTGAAACGGACACCACCGCGCCCACCGCCGATCCCATTCCGAGCTTGTTGAATTGAAAAAATGTCTGCGCGGCAAAAACTGCTCCCGTGAACGCGCCCGTAATGACGACCACCAGCTGGGAGCGCAAACCAATCTCGACGATCTGGTGGAGGAACAACCGCCAGCGAATCTTGTGCGCGATCACCGACGTAAACGTTTCGCTCGCCAGGAGCACCACCTCACCCACGTGGGTGAAGAACGAAACCACCGGAGAGCCGAGGATCGTGAAAAATCGAGCAAACATCGTGGCGTTTCGGCGGCCAACCTAGTTCAGCCCTGGACTCGTTAGGCACCGCGCATGAAATTCCGGTTCGGACACGCAATCCATCTTAGGATCAACTTTCTCGCGATGCAAAATCTGAATCGTCCCCGTCACACGGCGATTGCGCGCGAGACCGGTCTGCGATAAAGGGAACTTGTCATGGCCAATCGAGCGCTTCGCTTCATTTTCGCAGCCGACCTCTTTCTAGCGGCGTTTCTTTTCGCGAGCTGCGAAAGCTCCATGCCGCAGGGAATCCAGCAGGCGCGCGTCACCGCGGCCCAGAACATCCAGGCGGAAGCGCCCGGCGATTATTTTATCGGCCGTCGCTATTACAAAATTCCGCAGTTCAAATTCTGGGGTTACGTCCGGCGGCCTGGGCAACCATGGAGCACGGCGCAGCTGGTCGTATTCAACGAGAAGGAAAAGCTCGCGCCCGACCGGGAACAGCTAAATTTCGGCTTCGATAACAATTACGAATACAAGCTTTACGGCCGCTTCAGCGGCGACACCGTTTACGACGCGGGAAGCAATGGCTTTTATCCCGAGTTCGTTCTGAAGAAATACGAACTCGTCTCGATCCGTCCGGCGCCGATTTTCAAAAGCCAGTATAGCGATCGCGCCCGGGCCGCGATCAAGCGCACCACCATAGAAAAGCCCGAGTAATCACCGTGGCTGCGCCAAACTCCCGGGATCCGCTCGCGGAGGAGTTTTTTCGCTACCTCGCGGTTGAGCGCAACGTCTCGCCTCGCACCCTGATCGCCTATCGTCAGGCGCTGGCAGATTTTCGGGCCCAAAAAAATGTCCGCTCCTGGCGGAACTGCCGCGCGGACGATTTCCGCGATTATCTTTTCGAGCTGATGAAAAAGAGCCAGGCGCGCTCTTATATTCGGCTGCAATTTTCCGCGTTTCGCACCTTCTATCGCTTTCTCGTCGAACGAAAAAATCTCCGGAAAGATCCGGTGCGCGAGCTGCAACTTCCGAAACCGGAAAAAAAGTTGCCGCTGGTTCTGACGCGCCAGCAAATCGACGAGTTGCTCGCCGCGCCTCTCCGCATTCCGAAGCATCGGGCTGCGCCCGCCTGGATGCCCTTGCGCGACGCTGCCATTCTCGAACTTTTCTATAGCAGCGGTCTGCGTTTGAATGAACTCGCCTCCGTGAATGTCGCCGATCTGGATATTTACACGGAATCGGTCCGCGTCTTGGGCAAGGGGCGAAAGGAGCGCGTCTGCCCCGTGGGCGCGCCCGCATTGGAGGCCGTCTCTCAGTATCGATCGGCGGCCAACATCCAAAGCGGCCCGCTTTTCATCAACAAGTCGCGCCGCCGAATCTCGCCGCGCTCGATCTGGCTGATTCTGAAACGCTATCTACACCACACCTCGATCCCGATCGCGCTCAGTCCCCACAAGCTGCGGCACAGTTTCGCCACGCACCTGCTCGATAGCGGCGCGGATTTGCGCAGCGTGCAGGCATTGCTTGGCCACGCCAGTCTCTCCACGACGCAGATCTACACCCACGTCACCGTCGAACGACTAAAGAAAGCCTACGCTGACGCGCACCCGCGCGCCTGAATTGGTCACGACGTTTGCGCGAGAATCGAGGTCAACTCGCGCTCGCCGGGGTGCTTTGCGGCTCAGCCACGTGGAACGCGAGCTTGTCGTCGCCCGCCACCGTCACCTCCACAATGTCGCCTGCTTTCACGGTGCCCTTGAGCAACTCTTCCGCGAGCGGATCCTCGAGATAACGTTCAACCGCCCGCCGCATCGGGCGCGCGCCATAAGTGGGATCGTACCCCTTGTTGATCACGAACTCATGCGCTGGCTCGTCCAGCACAATCTCGATCTCCTTCAGCTTCAGACGCCGCTTCACCTTGTTCACCTCCAGGTCGACGATCTTCAGGAGATCCGGCTTGCTCAGCGTACGGAAGACAATGATCTCATCGAGGCGATTGAGAAACTCCGGCTTAAAGACGCGCTTGGTTTCCTCCAGGATCTTGTCACGCATGGTGTCGTAATCCTGCGTGTCCTTTGGCGCGCCGAAGCCCATCGTGGTCTGACGCCTGATGAGGTCGGCGCCGACGTTTGACGTCATGATAATGATCGTATTCCGGAAATCGATCTTCCGGCCTAACGAGTCGGTCACCTTCCCGTCCTCTAAAATCTGGAGAAGCAAGTGCATCACATCGGGATGCGCTTTCTCGATCTCGTCGAAAAGCACCACGGAGTAGGGGCGGCGCCGGACCGCCTCGGAAAGCTGGCCGCCTTCCTCATACCCGACATATCCCGGAGGCGAACCGATCAACCGCGAGGCAGTGAATTTTTCCATGTACTCCGACATGTCGATCTGGATCAAGGCATCGGAGTCGCCGAACATGAATTCCGCGAGCGTGCGGGCCAGGAATGTCTTGCCGACGCCGGTGGGCCCCAAAAACACGAAGGATCCGATTGGCCGCTTCGGGTCTTTTAGATCGGCGCGCGAACGCCGCAATGCTTTGCTGATCGCGGTGACGGCTTCGTCCTGGCCGATCACGCGCTGTCTCAATTCAGCTTCCATCGCCAGCAGTTTCTGCGTCTCCTTCTGCTCCATTCTCTGGAGCGGCACGCCGGTCACCTTCGAGATGATGTGCATCATGTCATCCGCCGTCACGAGCACTTCCTTCTCTTCCCGTTCTTCGCGCCAGCGAGCCAGGATACTGTCGAGCCTCTCCTTCGTTTGCTTTTCCTTGTCGCGAAGGGCGGCGGCTTTCTCGAAATCCTGGGCCTTGATCGCGGCTTCCTTCTCCACCCGGATGTCCTCGATTTCCTTTTCGATCTCCTTCACGTCCGGCGGCCGCGTCATCGCGTTGATCCGCGCGCGCGCGCCGGCTTCATCCATGACATCGATCGCTTTGTCCGGAAGGAAGCGACCCGTGATATAACGCTCAGAAAGCTTTACCGCGGTTTCGAGCGCTTCGTCGGTGAGTTTGGCCTTGTGGTGCGCTTCGTATTTCGGCCGCAATCCCTTGAGAATCAGAATTGTTTCTTCGACCGTGGGCGCTTCGACTTTCACCGTCTGGAAACGGCGTTCCAAGGCCGCGTCCTTTTCAATATATTTTCGGTATTCGTTCAGCGTGGTGGCGCCGATACATTGGAGTTCGCCGCGACTCAGGGCCGGCTTGATGATATTCGAGGCATCCATCGCGCCCTCCGCCGAACCGGCGCCGACAATCGTGTGCAGCTCGTCGATAAACAGGATGACATTCTTGGAGCGGCGAATTTCGTCCATGACCGCTTTGATTCGCTCTTCAAACTGGCCGCGATATTTTGTTCCTGCGACCATGAGCGCGAGGTCGAGCGTGATTACTTTCTTGTCGCGCAATAATTCCGGCACGTTGCCGCTGGCGATTTCCTGAGCCAGGCCTTCCGCAATCGCGGTTTTTCCGACACCCGCTTCGCCGAGTAGAACGGGATTGTTTTTCGTCCGCCGGCAGAGCACTTGAATCACGCGCTCGATCTCGTTATGCCGGCCAATGACCGGGTCGAGCTCGTTCTTCTTCGCTAATTCCGTCAGGTCCCGGCCGAAGGCGCGCAGCGCCGGCGTCTTGACATCTTTCTTCGAGGAAGGTTCGCCGCCACCTTCCTGCTCCGACTCCGACGGGGTGAAGTTGGGATCGAGCTCTTTCAGGATTTCGTTGCGGGTCCGCTCGATATCCACTTCCAGACTCTTGAGCACGCGAGCCGCGACACCTTCCCCTTCCCGCAAAAGCCCCAGCAAAATGTGCTCGGTCCCAACGTAGGAATGATTGAGCGCTTTGGCTTCCTTGCCCGCGAGCGCCAGAACTTTTTTCACGCGTGGTGTGTAGGGAATATTGCCGACCATCTTGGTCTCGGGCCCGGAGCCGACTTGCTTCTCGACTTCCATCCGCACGGTTTCGAGGTCGAGACCCATCTTCTGCAGAACGTTGACGGCAACGCCCTGCCCGAGCTTGATCAGGCCGAGCAACAAATGCTCGGTCCCGACGTAATTGTGGTTGAAGCGGTCGGCTTCCTTGCGGGCAAGCGCCAAGACCTGCTGGGCTCGCGGCGTGAAATTATTCATTGTTTTGCGGCTCGAGCGTCGATCCGTTCTCCGACTCTCGTGCCACTTTACTAATATCAGGCTTGGGGAACACTCGCAAACGCTCGCGAATGATTTGGGCGCGCAGATGGTCGCGTTCCTCCGCATTGAGCTTTTGTTGAGAGCTTTTTTGCAGGTGCGCCGGTTGCGTATCGATGAAGAGCTCGTCGATCGGAAGCCGCCGGTCTTCCGGAAACGCGCCGAGATCGACGCCGAGCTTGATGATCGAAAGAAGGTTAAGCGCTTCCTTGGAAGTCATCGCGTGGGCGAAAGTGAGGACCCCATAAGCCCGCCCGATCTGGTCCCAGAGCGTGTTCGATTTTTTCTGAATCAGCATCTGCCGCGCGTCGTGTTCCTTCTCGATGATCGTCTCGATCACCTTGCTGAGGCGGTTGATAATCTCGTCCTCCTTCTCGCCGAGCGTGGTCTGATTCGAGATTTGGAAAAGATTTCCCATCGCCTCGGTTCCTTCCCCATAGAGACCGCGAACGGCGAGACCGATCTTGTTCACCGCCTGAATGACCTGGTTGATCATCTCGCTCAGGACAAGACCCGGGAGATGCAGCATCGCCGAAGCTCGCATACCGGTGCCGACGTTGGTCGGGCAAGCGGTCAAATAACCGAGACGCGCATCATAGGCGAAATCGAGTTTAGCTTCGAGCGTGCTGTCGACCTTATCGACCAGCTTGAACGCGCTTTTGAGTTGCAGACCGGAGCGGATCGATTGCATTCGCAGATGGTCTTCTTCGTTCACCATGATGCTGAGCGTCTGGCGGCGATTCATGATGACGGCGCTGCCTACACTTTTCGCGGCGTGCTCGCGACTGATGAGATGCCGCTCAACCAGGACCTGCTTTTCCAACGCCGAAAGGTCCTGCAACAATTCTGAAAACGAGTCCTGCATTTCCGGCAACTCCTCGACCCGGGGTTTGATCAACTCAAGGATTTGTGTGCGCTCCGCTTTCTTGGCCCAGCCGGGAAAAGCGCGCTGCCGAAGATTTCGCGCGAGCCGGACGCGGCTGCTGATCACGATTTGGTGGTGCGGCCCTTCGCCGCGCAACCATTCGCCGCCCGTCGCCATCACGTTGGAAAATTTCATCCCTTAAATTGCCTTCTCGTGTTCGAGCTGTTTGATCTGATCGCGCAAGGCCGCGGCGCTTTCGTAGTTTTCCTCCGCGACGGCTTTTTCTAAATCTTCGGTCAGAGCGCGCATCCGATCGCCCAGCTCGATCTCACGGTGGGCGCGCTGGGGAAGCTTGCCCACGTGCTCAGTGCCCTTGTGCATCGCTTTGAGTAAATTTCCCAGACCCTCCGCAAACGTAACGTAACAAACGCTGCAACCCAGCCGGCCAGTTTTCTTGAAATCAGCCTGAGTAAACCCGCAGATCGGACACTTTTGCGACGGCGCTCCTTTTTCGATCTCCTCCGCGGCGCCGATGCCGAGCAGCAGATCGGCCAAAGCGAAGCCAGTCGGATCCTGCACGCCTTTTTCCTTCGAGCAGGCATCGCAGAGATTCACTTTCTGCATTTTGCCCTCGAGGATCTGCGTCAGGAAAACCGTCGCATCATTGCATTTGCAAACGTCGCACAACATCTCTGTAGATTAGACCTCGAAACGCCGGAAACATTCAACCCCCGAGATAGTCCAGCACCTTCTGCGCCGAATGCGCCTTTGCTCCACGTTATGCAAAAATCGGAGTGCCGGTTTCGCGCGTCAATTCACGGAACCGACCGATCATTCTTGCCGTGATCGAGCCCGGCATTCCGTTTCCGATCACGCGCCCATCGGCCTTGATGACTGGAATCAGTTCGGCCGCGGTGCCCGTCAGGAAACATTCATCCGCGACAAACACATCATGACGCGTGATGTCCGTCTCGGTGATCTTCAGTCCCAGTTCCGCCGCAATATCGAAAACGACCGAACGCGTGATGCCGCGCAACGCACCGGCCGCGATCGGTGGCGTAAAAATCTGGCTGCGCTTGATAATGAACACGTTGTCGGCCGTGCACTCGGCCACGTTTCCCGCTTCGTTCAACATCAGCGCTTCGTCCGCGCCGGCGAGGTTCGCCTCGATTCGCGCCATGACGTTATTCAGATAGTTGAGCGACTTTACGGCCGGATTGAGCGCAGCCGCTCCCGTGCGCCGCGTGGCACAGGTCACCACCGTCAGCCCGCTTTCGTACGCCTCTTTCGGATAGAGCGCGATCGTCGTAGCAATAATGATAACGCTGGGCCGCTTACATTGCACCGGGTTCAGACCCAGATTGCCG
Source organism: Verrucomicrobiota bacterium (assembly GCA_041167205.1). Classification (GTDB taxonomy): domain Bacteria; phylum Verrucomicrobiota; class Verrucomicrobiia; order Chthoniobacterales; family UBA10450; genus AV80. Next base: position 2,716 of record JBEEHC010000209.1, on the reverse strand, counting down.
ACGCCGCGCGTGACGACGAGGCGAATGTAACCTTCGCGCAAACCATTCTGCCGGATCGTCTCCAGGAGCGCTTCCGTCATCTCATTCCGGCCCATCGGGATTTCCAGACAGATCGAGCGGGCGGAATCCCATAACCGCTCCAGATGTTCTTCCAGCTTGAAGACGCGTCCATTGTAAAAGCGGATCCCCTCAAAAATTCCGTCGCCATAAAGCAGGCCGTGATCGAAAACCGAAACTTTCGCATCGGCTTCCGGCACAAACTTTCCGTCGAGGAAAATTGTCAATTCCTCCACCTTGGAACTCGAAGAATTTGCCTGCGTTTCGTCGGCGGGCTTGACCGCGGCCTTGGGAGCTGCGCCGCTCCGTTTCGGTTCATCCATCACCATTGCACCGGCGCCAGCTGTGGAAGTTTTTGTAAGCACATAAAAACGTTCGGTGGTTCGGGAGGCAATTCAAGCGACAAATAGGCGGTCTCCGAGGAAGAGTTGCGGCCCATCTCAGCTCGCAGCTACTCCAACAGACCATCGACGATTCGAAGCGTGCGATCGCCCAACTCCGCCAGACGGGCGTCGTGCGTCACAACCAGCAGAGTTTTTTTACGGCTCCGCACCAACTGCAGGAGCAAATCGATAATGGCATCGCCTGTCTTAGAATCCAGATTGCCCGTGGGCTCATCGGCAAAAACGATGTCGGGATCGTTGGTCAGCGCACGCGCGATCGCCACCCGCTGTTGCTCGCCCCCCGAAAGTTCGGCCGGCAGATGATGCAACCGCTCCGCGAGCCCCACGTCACCCAGGCTGGCTTCCGCCAACGCTCTTTTTCTGTTCCCGCTAATCATTCCCGGCAGCATGACATTTTCCAGCGCGGTTAATTCCGGCAGCAAAAAATATCCCTGAAAAACGAATCCCATTTTCTTGTTCCTCAGCTCTGCCTGCGATGAAGCGCTGCCGGTGTAAAGCCGCCGACCTTCGAATTCCACCGTGCCCGATTCCGGCCTCTCCAATCCAGCAAGCGTATAAAGCAATGTCGTCTTCCCCGCGCCCGACGCGCCGCACAGAAAAACCGCTTCGCCGTAAGCGACGCTGAGGGAAATTCCCCGCAACACTTCGATTCGGCGCGACCCGATGCGAAAAGATCGGCGCAGATCATTGGCCACGAGTTGCGGTTGAACCATCGGGGCACAGCATTCGCCGAATCGACGACGCGCGCAATCCACGTCGTTAGAAAAAAAGCCGCACGACGGTCATCCATCGTGCGGCTTCTAAAAGGGCGGCAACTCCGTTAACCCAGCCCGAGCGATTGGAGCGTCGGCTCATCAATGGCGGCCGTGACCGACAGGCCCGTGTCGCGCTGATAGTTCGCGATCGCCGCGCGCGTGGCCGGGCCCATCGTGCCGTCCACGGCGTAGCGGTAATAGCCAAGGCGCTGGAGCTCGCTCTGCACACTGGAAATTACCTGCTCGGGCTCCAGGTCATTGTAGCCATAGATCGGCTCGTCGTAGGAGTAGGTGTTATAGCCAGAATCGTAACCGTAGGCCGGGTACCAATAGCCGTTGTCCCAGAAATAATACCCGCTGCCGAAGAGCGCGAACCGGTTGAAGTGGCTCCTCCACCAATTGCGGTCGTGGTGATCGCGATGATGGCGGCGGCGCGCCTCATTCCAACTGTTGTTGTTGGTGATCCGATTGCGCCAATTGCTGTCGTTCCGGTTTCGAGCGTCCCGGTCGAAGCGGTTCCGCGGATTAACGTTCGGTTGCACCGTCGTCGTTACTTGCGGTGGCGTAACAACGCGCGGAGTTGGGCGAATTCGCGGCATCATGTCCGGATTCCGATTAAGCCGATTGACCCGTGCCTGATCCTGATCCACGAACGGACGTACCTTGGGGCCCTGATTCGGATTTACAGGGTTAATGTGTGGCGTGCGGTTGACCGGCATTTGCTGGCGAACAGTATTACTTCGCTGGAATTTCGGCGCTTGCGTGACCGGGGGCCGGGATCTGGCCGGGGCCTGCCGTTGTTTATTCGGCTGCTTGGCCTGGTCCTGATCCTCAGCTTGGGCAGCGTTGGCCACCTGGGCCAAGGCGGTGGTAAGAGAAAAAGCTAATAATAGGAATGTTTTCATAATTGTACTCGAAAGGTTAGACAGGGGGCCCGCGTCTTTATTCAACCCCTTTGGTAACAATACGCGGCTCGTCAGCTTTTGGTTCCCTTCGTGCGCGCATTCGTTCAGGCGGATGGCGATCAACGCTGTTGGCGCACCGCTTCGAACAGAACAATTGCCACCGCCGTGGCCAGATTCAGGCTGCGAGTTCCTTGCATGGGAATCGTAAGCAATTGTTGGGCATTAGCCGCCAGCAACGCTTCGGAGAGACCCTTCGTTTCGCGTCCAAAGACCAGAAAATCTCCCGGCCGGAAGCTAACGTCGTGATACGCCCGGTCCGATTTTGTCGTCAGGAAAAACAGGCGTGCATCCGGCGCTCGCGCATGCTGCAAGTCCGCGAACGAATCCCAGAGCCGCACGTCTACTTCCTTCCAGTAATCGAGGCCCGCGCGCTTGAGCTCGCGGTCGTCAATCGAGAAACCAAGCGGTTTGACCAGGTGGAGGGCGGAACCGGTCGCGAGACAAAGCCGGCCGATGTTGCCCGTGTTCGGCGGAATTTCGGGCTCGATCAGAACGACGTTGAACATGGTGGATCGTGCGCTCCGCCGCGATGTTT
>JBEEHC010000208.1:0-13901 GCA_041167205.1 Verrucomicrobiota bacterium | reverse complement strand
ACACCAACCGTGACACCGTCATCGCCGACACCGACGCCTTCCTGCGCGCCATTGGTGCAGGTATTTGACGACATCACCACGTTGCCCGCGGCGGGCTGGGTGCAGACCAACCACAGCACGACGATCGGGACAACCAACTGGTTCCAGGGAAATACCGCGGTGTTCACGGCGCAGGCAGGCACCCCTGCCTCCTATATTGGCGCCAACTTCAATAACACCACCGGCACCAACACCATCAGTAACTGGCTCCTGACTCCGCCGCTGACGTTGCAACCTGGCGCGACGATGACCTTTTGGACCCGGACCACGACGGCGAATCCATTCCCAGATCGGCTTCAGGTGCGCATGAGCACCAACGGCGCCAGTTCGAACGTGGGAACCACAGCAACCGACGTGGGCGATTTCACAACGCTCCTGCTCGACATCAACCCGACCTACACCGTGGGAGGTTACCCAGAGGTTTGGACGCAGATGACCGTGACGGTATTCCTGCCGCCGGGGCCACCATCGGTAACTGGACGGCTGGCGTTCCGCTACTTTGTGGAGAACGGCGGACCGACGGGAGCTAACTCGAACTACATCGGTATCGATACGTTCCAGTACAATGGCCCTTGTGGCGGGGCCACCCCAACACCAAGTCCGACAGCGACGGCTACCCCTTCGGTTTCGCCAACGATTCCACCTATCACTCCCACACCTACACCTACACCTACGGCTTCAGCCAGCCCAACAGCGTCGCCCTCGGCTAGCCCGACGGCGACGGTGCCAGGTACTCCGACACCAACCCCGACAGCTAGTGCAACGCCGAACCCGGCGGCACAAGCCGTCAACCTCTCGACCCGCATGCGAGTCCAGACTGGGGATAAGGTAGGCATCGGCGGCTTCATCATCACGGGAACGACTGCGAAGCAGGTCCTTCTCCGGGCCATTGGACCTTCGTTGACCCGCTATGGCATCACCGACGCGCTGGCCGACCCAGTGCTCGAACTGCACGGGCCGGGCGCATTTGTTACGATCGTGAACAACAACTGGAGAGACACTCAGCAAGCCGCGATTCAGGCCACCGGCCTCGCGCCGACCAATGACTTCGAGTCAGCGATCCTCGCGACGCTGCCTCCGGGAGCATATACCGCGATCGTAAAGGGAACTGGCAACACCTCGGGTGTCGCCCTGGTGGAATTCTACGACCTCAGCCCGGGCGCTAACTCGAAACTGGGTAACCTGAGCACGCGCGCCTTCGTCAGCACGGCTGATAACATCGTGATCGCAGGCTTCATCCTCGGCAATGGCAGCGGCATGGACCAGATAATAGTCCGTGGTATCGGTCCGAGCCTGGCTCCCGGGTCGTTCCCAGCATCGGCGGTACTGGCGGACCCAACACTGGAGTTGCGCGACCACAATGGAACGCTGATCCTCGCCAATAACGACTGGCAGGATAACGCGGCGCAGGCGGCGGACATCACGGCCGCCGGCCTCGCGCCGAGTAATAACCTCGAGTCGGCCGTTGCCGCGACCTTGCCGCCCGGCCTTTACACCGCCCTGCTGGCGGGACTGAACAACGGCACCGGCATCGGCCTCGTGGAAGTCTACGACCGCGGAGGCGCGCCGCCTCACGTCCAAACCAATCTTGTCTCGGATGTGCCCGGCCTGGCGTCTCATACTGATGCCAACCTGGCGAATCCCTGGGGCATCGCCACCAGCCCAACATCGCCCTTCTGGGTGTCCGACAATCACACGGGCGTCTCGACCCTCTATAACACCAGCGGCACGCCACAGTCTCTGGTCGTGACGGTACCGCCCGCCGCGGGCGGCAAGCAAGGCAGCCCGACCGGGATTGTGTTTAATGGCAGTACCGACTTCCAGGTCTCCGCCGGAGCGCCCGCGCGTTTCATCTTCGCAACCGAAGACGGCACTATCTCGGGTTGGGCATCCGGCTCGAGTGCCGTTCTCAAAGTGGACAATAGCGCTTCGGGCGCCGTCTATAAGGGGCTTGCGATCGGTAACAACGGGACCGCAAACTTCCTTTATGCGGCCGATTTCCATGGGGCCAAGATCGATGTCTTTGATGCCGCTTTTGCGCCAGCCACGCTCGCCGGCACTTTCCGCGATTTATCAGTTCCCGCGGGTTATGCGCCGTTCAACATTCAGAACATTGGCGGAGTTTTGTATGTCACGTATGCGCTCCAGGACGCGGACGCTCATGACGACGTTCCCGGTCTTGGACACGGGTATATCAATAAGTTCGACCTGAATGGAACCTTCATCGCTCGGTTCGCTTCGCGCGGATCGCTGAATTCGCCATGGGGTCTGGCGGTTGCGCCTGCCGGATTCGGCGCTTTTGCCAATGCCCTCCTGGTTGGCAATTTCGGCGATGGCCGGATCAACGCCTTCAATCCTGCCACGGGCGCTTTTCTCGGACAGTTGGCGGATGATTCCGGCCACGCGATTTCGATCGAAGGACTCTGGGGATTGAAGATCGGCAATGGCGGCAACGGCGGCGACCTAAACACATTGTACTTCGCCGCCGGCATCGCCGGACCGGATGCGCTCGAAGATCACGGCTTGTTCGGCAGCATCGCACCTCAGTAAGATAGCTGCGGCGCGCTATCCTTTGCATTACACAAGCGACAATTCCGTAGCGTGAGGCGGAATCAACGGCCGCGCCCTCTAGAATCGCTGTGGGAATCCACTGAAAACGCTCGTCGAACGGAAGAAGTAAACAGCAAGGTGTTCTGGCGCGTCGTTTGCTCTAAACGGGTTACGCCGATTTCTCCGACGGTGCCGATTAGTATCCTGAATACCTGCTGGCCACCACTCGCATGAACCGACGCCTTCTCGCCCTCTGGGCCTTGCTTTTCGTCTCTGCCGCGCACGCGGCTGATCCCACGAATCCTATCCTGTTCGTCACGCAGGTGCCGATGCCCGAGGAAGTCAACACGCGCACCATCACCAACAACTACATGTCTTGCGTCTCGCCCTTTGGAAGTCATCTGGGTGGCACCGCGTTCGCGGGGCGCGGCGGCTCGCTTTGGGTTCGGTTCCCGGCCAACGCCATCCCAGCGCTGAACCATCAAGTCGTAGACCTGCTCGCCGTGGCGGATTGGAGCGCGATCCCCGGTGGTCAACCGGCGGCGAATATGGTCGCGGCGCGCAATCCATCTGTCTATTGGGACAAGAGCAAGGCGGTCTTCAGCATGGTCGTCGGAGCGCCCTCGGGACCTAACGATAACACGCAATTTTTCTGGCAGCTCTACGAAATAACTCTCCCGACGCAGGCGCAGTTGAACGGAAGTGTCAGGCCAGTGATCACGAAAGTAGCGAACCAGCCGGCTTATAACAATATCATGCCGTGCTATGCGCCAGACGGGCAGTTCATTTTTGCCAGCGACCGGCCCTTTGACGGGCAATCGCACCTGACCCAACGCGAGGAATACCTTGGCCTGCCGACCGTGAGTGGTTTGTGGAAACTGAACGCCACAGCGAACACCCTCCTGCTCTTGCATCACTCTCCGAGCGGCGCCTTCTCCCCGACGGTCGACAACGCGGGCCGCCTGATCTTTGTGAATTGGGATCACCTTTCGCGCGATATCGAAGCGGTGACCGACGAGCGCGACAGCGACCCCAGCTTCGGCGAGCCGGACCCTAACGTATTCGGCGGGTGGCATGCGACGGGCAACGGATCTGGCAATTTCGCGGATGAAAGCGCAGGCGCCGCCTTCACTCTGGGGTTGCCTTACGGACAAGGTCCGCACCTGGACTTTTTCCCCGAGCCACGTAGCGCCGACAAGAAGACGCTCACTTTGGAATGGAATAACTCCATCAACGGCGTGGCGACGAATATTTTTATGCCGTGGATGATCAATCTCGACGGCACGGGCGAGGAAATCCTCAATCACGTCGGACGGCATGAAGTAGCGGGCGGAATGAAGCGCAACTTCACGAACGATAGCAATCTCGTGGACTTGAACCCATCCATCGCGCCCGGCTATGGCGGATTGGTCCCGCACAATTTTTTTAACAACTTCTTCTGGGTGCGCGAAGATCCTCTTCAGCCCGGCGTTTTCTTTGGCAGCGACTCGGTGGATCTCGGCACGCATGGCGCGGGGCAGATCGTTAAACTCATCAACGCGGGGCCCAACGTGAACCCCGACACGATGCAGGTCATCTACATCACCGCGAGCGTGACAGGCGCGCCCAAGCCGCAAAACATCCCGATCGTGCGCGTCGGCATGAACATCACGCAACCGCCCACACCTTTCACTCCATTGACCACACCGGAGACGCTTTATCGCACGCCGGTTCCGCTCGCCGATGGTGCGCTTATCGCCTCCACCGCGACCGGGATCGACCAGACTGACTGGAATCGCGGCACGGTTACGCAGCCGGCTACTCCCCTTAACTTCCGGCTGAAATCACTCAGGCTACAAGGCGGCAGCTACGTCCCGGATATAGCCCTAACTAACGGCTTCGCCATCACGACAAGCTACTTCGTGCCGGGCCAGGCGCAGCCGGTCACCTTCACCAACGTGGCAGCGTGGGAACTCGATCCCGCAGAGATCGTCGCACGCACACCGCCGACCGCGGCGAGCTCAGTCGTCGACCCGATCGAAGCCGGCGTCTTCGCAGCCAACGGGGTCGACATCCCGACCTTTCAAAACTATCTCATGCAGCACAACGCCGCTCTTAGTGTGAGTCGCAACGTGACGAAGCGCGACCTGCACGACCGGCAGCAGCCCTACGACTTGAAAATTTTCTGGTCGAGCACCCAAACCACGGCGCCTTCGCCGAACAATGCGCCGATCTATAACGTCGCCTGGATTCAATTCCTGCAAGCCGACCTGCGTCGTGGCTACCTCCTCGGTGGCGCGACACCCGCGGCCGGCCGGCGCGTTGTCGCTACTCCTCTGCACGACACGATGTCGGAGAATATCGTGACCCCGGGCGCTCCGGCCGGCTCTGTGCGGCTGGGTGACGACGGATCCTTCGCCGCAATTCTTCCGGCTGGGAAAGCGATGACATGGCATTTGCTCGACAACGACATTCCTAAGACGAGCCAGATCAAAGAGCGCTTTTGGGTGACGTTTCGAAAAGGTGAGATTCGCAGCTGCGCGAACTGCCATGGTATCAACACCTCCGACCAGAGCGGAACGATTGCCAACCCGGTCCCTCGCCCGACCAACCCACCACAAGCACTCGCAACCCTACTCCAAAGCTGGAAGACAAACCATCCGCCCGGCGTGATGCAGCACGCTACGACCGCGATCAGCCTGCCAAAAAATAGTGGCAGCGCGACCCTGGGTGTCACCCGCACCGGCGGGAGCACGGGACCCGTCGGTGTTAGTTTTGCCACGGCCAATGGCACTGCGCTAGCCGGCATTGATTATACCGCGACGAGCGGCACACTTTCTTGGATCGACGGGGATACCACGCTTAAAACGATCACGGTTTCGCTGCTGAACAATCCGGTGGTCGGGCCCAGCAAGACATTCACAGTTAACTTGAGTAGCCCGCTCAACGGCTCCCTTGGCGGGCAAACAACCGCAACAGTCACCCTGACCGAGCCCTCGCCTACACCGACTCCTCCTGCCTCTCCTACTCCTCCAGCTTCTCCTACTCCGACTGGTACGCCTGCTCCAACTGCCACCCCGAACCCCACTGCCAGTCCCACCCCAACCGCGACTCCTAACCCAACTGCTAGCCCTAGCCCGACTGTCGCTCCTACTCCAACTGCTACCCCGGTTCCATCCGCCACCGCTTCTCCCACGCCGGCGGCTTCGCCCACTCCAGGTCCAGTTCGGTTTGGGAACATTTCGTCGCGAGTCAATGTAGGCACCGGAGCGAATGTCCTGATCGGTGGCTTTATTGTCACAGGAACGCAGCCCAAGAAGGTCATCGTGCGCGGAATTGGGCCTTCCTTGTCAGTGCCGGGAGCTTTGGCTGACCCCATGTTGGAGCTGCACGACTCGTCGGGTCAGATCATTGCTACAAACGACAACTGGGGCGACAGCCCCAACCGGCAAGAGATCATCGACAGCACCATCGCACCCACCAACGACAGGGAAGCCGCGATCCTGGTCACTCTCCCCCCCGGGGCTTACACCGCGATCGTTCAGGGTTTCAATGGCACCACCGGCCTGGCGCTCGTCGAAGTTTATGACCTGGGTATGAGCGTCGATGCACAACTGGCGAACATTTCGACCCGCGCTTCCGTGCAAACCGGCAACAATGTTCTGATCGGGGGCTTCATCGTGCTTGGACTGCAATCGACGAGAGTCATCGTGCGCGCGATTGGCCCCTCGGTTCCTGTCACCGGTGCGCTGGCGGATCCGACCCTGGAGTTGCACGACGGCAACGGTGCGCAACTCTCCGCGAACGATAACTGGCGCAGCGATCAGCAAGCCGAGATTATTGCCACCGGACTGGCCCCCGGAAACGACGCGGAGTCGGCCATCATGGCGACATTGGCGCCCGGCCTCTATACCGCGATTGTGCGAGGCGCGAATGGAACTATGGGCGTCGGCCTGGTAGAGGTTTACAACCTTCATTGAACGGCGGCAATCGCCGCTCGCGGCGGCGTGGCGCATCTCCTGCTCGAATAGGAGAATGCGCCGTCTGCTTCTCACGCTTCTTCTGGCGGGAACTGCGTTTAGCGCCGCCCTCAGCCAACCGCTTCCCCTTACGATCAAGGAAGTCTGTCTTATGCTGCGCGCGGGCTTTTCGAGTCAAACGGTGCAGCAGGAACTTTCCATTCGCTGTCTGGCCGATTCGTATGACGCCGCCGCCGAAAAAGCCCTTCGGGAGGCGGGGGCCGCTCCAGCGCTCATGGACGCCATCAAGCGCGGCTCCTACGCGAGCGCGCCGGCCGGCGCGCAGAAAGCGAAGGAAGAACTCGCCGCCCAGGCGGCAAGGCGCGCCCGTGAGACGGAACGGTTGCGCAGGTTCGATACTCTCTACCAGGACCAACTCGCGCGTGCCAGAACAGCTGCCCCTTTAAGGAGCGAGCCGGCTAACGTTCTGGCCAATCAGTTCAAAGGCGATCTCGTTTCGTGGAAAAATGGGAGCCTCGCTCGCTTCGATGACGAAGCACTCGCGAAGAAGAAACTAATCGCCCTTTATTTTTCCGCCCACTGGTGTGCGCCCTGCCGCAAATTCACCCCCCAGCTGGTCGAATTCTATAACCGGGTCGCGTCCCAGCACCCGGAATTTGAAATCGTCTTCGTCAGCAACGATCGCTCGCCGCTTGGTATGGAGACCTATATGCGCGATACGCACATGCCCTGGCCCGCGATCGACTTCGCCAAGCTGCCCGGCAAGGAAGCGTTGCAGAAATACGGAGGCGAGAGCATTCCCTGCCTCGTGCTGCTAGACGCCAGCGGAAAAGTCATTTCCGACACTTACGCCGGCAAGAAGTATGTGGGCCCCGAAAAGGTTTTGACGGACCTGGAGGCGATCTTCGCCAAAGGGCCCGCTGCCGCGATTGCTGCCACCTGGTGACGATCACGGCGGGGTTCTAGGCCGGCGGCCAAAATTTCTACTCTGGGCGAGGCTTGAAATGTCCTGGCCTTGGCAAAGTGCTCATTGCCACCGGGCGCAGGGCCATGGTTTGATCGGACATGAATAGACGCCGTTTTGTTTGTTCCAGTGCCGCGGCGGGTTTGACGGTGGCGGTCGCTCCACGCGCGCTCTTGGCCCCGGGTCCTACCATTATGAACTCGAAATCAATCAAGCCAGTCGTGATCGCTTCCGCCAATGGCAACAAGTTCAAGAACGGAGGCGACATGACCTGCGTGCAGAAAGCGTTCTCCATGATGATGCAGGGCGGCGCCGACGTGCTCGATGCGTTGATCGCCGGGGTGAACATCGTGGAGCTGGATCCGCTCGATGACAGTGTCGGCTACGGCGGGTTGCCGAACGCGGACGGCGTGGTGCAGCTCGATTCCTGTTGCATGCACGGGCCGAAGAAGCGCGCGGGCGGCGTGGCCTGCCTCGAAGGCGTGCGGACGCCCTCGCTGGTGGCGAAGGCGGTGATGGAGCAGACGGACCATCATCTCATTGTCGGCAAGGGCGCGCAGAATTTCGCCCGCAGCCTCGGCTTCAAGATCGAGGAGGACTTGAATACCGAGCATTCGAGAAACCTTTGGCTGGAATGGAAACGCCGGATCGACTCGAAGCATTACCTCGATCCACAAAAGCGCGCGGACGCGAGTCGCAAAATCCTGCGACAAATGGTGGCAGAGGGATTGATCGACCCGCGGCACCTTTACGGCACGATCAACTGCAATGGGATCAATGCGAAAGGCGAGATTTGCGGCGTCACGACGACCAGCGGCCTCTCCTGGAAAATCCCGGGGCGGGTCGGCGATTCCCCGATCCTGGGCGCCGGCCTCTACGTCGACGGTGAGATCGGGGCAGGGGGGTCGACCGGACGTGGGGAAGCGAATCTCTACAACCTCTGTTCGTTTCTGATCGTAGAAAACATGCGACGCGGCATGCACCCGAAGGATGCCGGTCTCGATGCCTGCAAACGGATCAAGGCGAACACGGTCGAGAAACGCCTGCTCAACAGCAAGGGCAATCCGAATTTCGGCATCAATTTCTACGCATTAAACGCGAAGGGCGAGTACGCCGGTGTGTCGATGTATCCGGCCTACCTGAAGGAGAGCACGGGCGAAGTGATTCGGAGCACCTACGCCGTTTGCACCGAGAAGGGACCGGAGACCGTTCCGTGCGAGCCGCTGCTCGAGGGCAAGGCGGAAGACTAGGTGGATCGAGCGCTGAGCCTGCCCTGAGCGAAGTCGAATGGGCCGCTCGATGTCAAAAGCGCCGGCGAAGCCGGCATCTAATAGACATTGCGCGCTCCGGGACCAACTCATTTCCGTTTCGGCTTCTTTCCGCAATCCGAAATCCGAAATTATCCCGCCGCCTTGAGCGCGGCGCGCAAATCGGCGACAAAATGCGCATACTCGCGCTCGCGCGATTCCTCATCCGGCTGGCGCAGCAGCGATGACGGATGGACCGTCGCCAAGACCCTCGGGGCCAGTTCGGATTCCAAGACCTTCCCGCGTTCGCGCGTCACCCGAAAAGAGGGACCGAGAATCGACTGGGCCGCGGTCGCGCCCAGGCAAACCAGCAGCTTCGGCCTAACGAGCCGCAGTTCGGCTTCGAGCCAGGGCCGGCACGCGGCGATTTCGCGTGAATTCGGTTTTTGATGAATGCGCCGCTTCCCGCGCGGTTCCCATTTGAAGTGCTTGACCGTGTTCGTGACGTAAATTTCCTCGCGTTTGATTCCCGCTTCCTCGAGCGCGCGATCGAGAAGTTTGCCGGCCGGCCCGACGAATGGTTGGCCCGCTACGTCTTCCTGATCTCCCGGCTGCTCTCCCAGCAACAGGAGCCTCGCGCCTTTCGGGCCTTCGCCAAAAACAGTCTGGGTCGCGTGTTTGTAGAGATGGCAGGCTGTGCAACTCCGGGCCGCTTTCTTCAACCTCGCGAGGCTCGATGTTTTCGGCGTCCGCGCCGGCCTCCAATCGTCCGCGTCGTCATCTCTGATCTTCGCTACGCTCTTTTTCATCGGCCACGGTCAATCATTCCAATACTTCTTCGGCATTTCCACCCGCACCGCGTGCACCTTTTTGAGACTGGTCGCGCCTCTTTGCTTTTGCTAAACGAAGCCGGATGAATCGCCTGGATTATTTGCTGGTGGCTGGCGGCGGCGCGTTCGGGAGCATTGCTCGCTACTGGCTCTCCGGCGTGGTCGGCCGGCGCTTCGGCGAAACATTCCCTTACGGCACTCTGCTGGTGAACGTAAGCGGCTGTCTCGCGATCGGATTTTTCGCGGCCTACACCGGAACCGAAGGCCGCGCCCTGATGCGGCCGGAATGGCGGCTCGCTTTCATGACCGGTGTCTGCGGCGGTTACACCACGTTTTCCTCTTTCAGTTTGCAAACTCTCAATCTCGCCACGGATGGCGATTGGTTGCGCGCCTCCGCGAACATAATCCTTTCCGTAATGCTCTGTCTCGGCGCGGTCTGGCTCGGACACCTCTGCGCTACGGCAATCAGCCGATGAACTGCATGACTGCTCTCCAGACTGCGCGTTTGAACCTGCGGCCATTTCCGGAGGACGATCTCGACGGCCTGTCCCCGCTCATGGCCAATACGGATTTCATGCGATTTTCCCTCGGTATGTTTTCGCGCGAGCAGACCGCCAGATTTCTCGAGAAAGTTAGGCGGCGGAATCGCGCAGGGTTAATTCTGGAGAGAAAAACGGTCTTCCGAGGTTTTCCCGCGATCGTTTTTGGAATCAGCCGCGAGCAAAGGAACGGCCACTGATGGAAATCCCGCACGAAGCCACTCTGCTCCGAATCTTCATCGGCGAGAGCGACCGTTACGAGCATCGCCCGCTCTACGAAGCGATCATCCTCAAGGCACGCGAGCTGCACTTGGCCGGAGCGACCGCGTTGCGCGGGCCGATCGGCTTCGGGAAATCCAGCCGGATGCACACCTCAAAAATCCTGCGGCTCTCGATGGACCTCCCCATGATCATTGAGATCATCGACAGCGAGGAGAAGATCCAAAGCTTCCTGCCCGTGCTCGATGGGATGATCACCGGCGGCCTGGTCACGATGGAAAAAGTCCGCGCCCTGCACTACCGCGGCGACACGCACGAAGAATAATCAAGGCGCCAGCGCCGCGTGTCGCCTGATGAACTCGGCGGCCAGAGCGCGGTAGGCGCGCGCACCGGTTCCATTCGAATCGTATTCGAGAATCGACTTGCCGAAGCTGGGAGCTTCACTGAGGCGGACGGTGCGCGGGATGACTGTCTCGTAAACGCGTTCGCCGAAATGTTCCCGCACGTCGGCGACGACCTGCGCGCTGAGATTGGTCCGGCTGTCGAACATGGTCATGACGATCCCGCCGATCTCCAGCCGGTCGTTTGCGCCGGAGTCGCGCACCTGCTCGATGATGCGGACGATTTTCACCAGGCCTTCGAGCGCGAAATATTCGCATTGAATCGGAGTGAGCAGCTCATCCGCCGCGGCCAGCGCGTTCGTCATCAAAATGCCAAGCGACGGCGGGCAATCGAGCAGGACGAAATCGAATGTGTTATCCGACCGGAGCGGGGCGAGCGTCTCCGACAGCCGGGTGAGATGATTGTCCAGCCGCGCGATTTCCACCTCCGCGCCGGCAAGATCGAGATCGGCGGGCACGATGAACATGCGCGGCAAGCGCGTGGGCAGGATCTTCTCCGCGATCGAGACGCCTCCGAGCAGCGGCTCATACAAGCTCTCGCCTTCCAATTCCTGCATGCCGAACGAACTCGTCGCGTTGCCCTGCGGATCGAGGTCGATGAGAAGCACGCGCAATCCTTCTTCCGCCAGCGCGGCGCCAAGATTGACGGCGGTGGTGGTCTTGCCCACCCCGCCCTTTTGGTTTGCGATGGCAATGATCTTCATGCGCGTGGGACGATCTGGGTGCGAAGCTCGAAACTGCGACGGCCGCTCTGCCCGCCAATCGCCTCGGAGTCAGCCTCCCGCCAGAGCAGATCGTCGGGTGCGGGCAGCATTTCCGTAACTTCCAGCTCGCCCGCTTTGGTCAGCCACCGATGAAAAATTTCCAGAAAGAGATAACTCTCGAGATCGATGAAGACCGGCTTGGTGTCCTTGTCGCGTCCTTCCGCGCCGCTGCGCCGGAGCGCTTGTTCGCTCGGGCGAATGTAGATGTAGCGGGGCCATCCCTTTTCCGCCCGCAGGCGCTCAATCGCCAGAACAAGGTCGCGCGAGATGCCGGTAAAGTTTCCCGGCCCCAGCTCTTCGAACGCGACGGTCCAGGAGCGGCGTTGCACAATCACGCGCCCGCAGCGCAACCGCGGCATGTGCGGCGCGCGGCCAAAATGAAAGGGGTGAAAACCGAGCGGAATCACCCACGCGCGCGCAAACGAACCGAGGTACTCGCGTGCTCCACGCGTTCGCAAACAAACGTCGCCGTTCTTATCCTCGACATAAACTTCGATCTCGGCTGGGGAAATATTTCTCCACCGCGCATCGCCCCGCTGCGGCGCGACGAAGCTGGTCCGCTCCGGAACGGCATCGAGCATGCGCACCGCGGTCGCGGCCGTGAAATCCGCCGCGAAGAAACCAAAATGAAAACTGGGGCAACCTTTCGTGGTCTTGACCAGCGCGCTCTCCAACGCCGTTTTGTCCGGGCAACTCCAATAAAAACCGTGATGAAGCAGCGCCACGGGCGGATGAAGTTCCGCCAGAATCCATCGATACTCTCCGCGCCCGACCGCTTCCACCGACCTGGCCTCGAGTTGTAGATCGGCCGAGGGATAGGTGAACTCATCGAACTTCTCGTACTGAAAATTTTGGCGGACGAAGTGGCAATCGTCGGCCGTGAGTTCCCATTCCTCCGCTTCCGGCCGCTCCCGCGTCCGCTCGCGAAAAGCGGCCTTCACTTCCTGGAAGGCCATGTGCGCGAGACCGACCATGGCAGGGCCGGTCAGCGGCATTTTCAACATGGCGCAGTGGCGCAGGAAGGCCGGCAAGGGCAGCACTCCGTTTTGGAGGGGCGCTTTTTCGAAGAGGGCGCGCAAGCCGGCGGCCACACGGCTTGCGACAAAGGCGTAGTTATCGCGCCAGAGATCGATCCACGGTTCGGCCTCAGTCGTCACTTCGTTGATCAAATCTTCTCCGATCGATAAATCGCACTCGCGAAAGCATTCTTCGCCGATCGGATTGGCCGCCGAATAAAGGAAGCGGTCCGAGGTCTCGCGCGCCGTGCCGAGATTTTGCAATTGCCTCCGCGCTTCATCCATGATTCCTGCCCGGGCAGAGGTCTCCGTGGCCTGAGCGAATTTGGAGGGCAATGCGGCGATCGGTTGCAGCAACTCCAGCCAGCGTGCGCGGATCGGGCTGTCGCGCCAGCGCAGGACGTCCGCGACGAGAACGTTAAATGCATACGGATCGAGCGCGGGAACTTCGACCTCCCAGTTGATCATGTTCAACGCCGCGAGCTGTTCGAGCGCGTCGATCTCGTCTCCGAATGAATATGCTGGCGTCGCCCCGTCGCAACGACGGAGGATCTCAACGGTCTTCGCATCGAGCTCGGTGGTCTCGGCGGTGTCGGTAAACACAAACTGATTGCCGTCAATCCGTCCATTGGGATGAAGCCGGGGCAAAAGTTCAATACGGGTTTCCGGGTCGGCGTTCAGCGCCGCGGCGACTCCGTGCGCGGTCCAGCGCTCGAGGAAAGTTTCGCGCTCGGATATCCCGGAGAGAGGTGCCAGTTTCAAACCGCGAGCTGCTCCTGCGATCGTCCCCCAGCCTCCCGGTCCAAATTCGCTCAGCGAATCATTTTTTGCGCAAACCCGCTGCAAATATAAGAGCAGGTGCCGCTCGTGCGCGCGGTCCTCTTTCCGGCGCGGAGGAAGAGGGCCGCTCTCGCGGGAGGATTGCTTCGACAAACGTTCGCGGAGGCCTTCGGCGACAAAGACAAGATAGGGCGGCAGGAAGATTTCGGCGGAGGCTAGAAGCGCCTCGCGCGCCGGGTCGAGCTCCTGCCGCAGCGCCTGGTCGAGCTGCGCTTCGGCCGCCGCCAGATGGGACGCACATTCCCAGCAGACCGCGAACGCGCGCGACGGCGGATCGGCGGCGGGCGGCATCGTGCCAGTCCGAACGGCCTTGCGCCACGCGCGAAAAAGCTCTTCGGAGAGCCCGTGCCCGCGCCGGTGCAAAAGATGTTCGACTTCCGTCCTGGCCCGTGCGAATTCCGCTTGCCTAACGAGCAGTCCGCGCGCCGCCGCGGCGGTGGCCGTCGTGGCGAGGCGCGCCAGCGGCTCGAACGGCACGCCGGCCAAGCGAATCAAAAAAATCGGGGCAACACGGTAACTGCCAGACACTCCAG
>JBEEHC010000207.1:0-14700 GCA_041167205.1 Verrucomicrobiota bacterium | reverse complement strand
TGGGTGGTGTTGTGGTGTTCGCCGCGGCGAACGCCTTATTGGTCGGCGAAGACCGGAGTGGCGGTAATGTCTGAAGCGTCGAAGGAAAAGCCGTGGCCCCCATTCGACAGCGACTTCAGCAGGGCCGCGACGTTTTGCGCTGTGCTCGCGGAATAAAATCTCACCAAACCAACCGTCGTCCGGCGTCCGAAAACCGTGATCATGATCGTATCGTCATCGACCGAATTCATGAAAATATGATTCCCGTTGCCCTGGTGATATAGCGCATTGAATTCCACTTCGCCGATGCGCCGCGCGAGCTCCTTCGTGGCAGCGAATGAACCCGCGGCCAGCGCTGCGATGATTGTAACGTCCATCACGGTCATGTCGCCGAATTGCGAGATCACATTCCCGCCGCGATCGATCACGACGGTCAGCTCCGCTTCGGCCTTGGTCAGAAAACTGCCGAGCACGCCGTCAAGGTTCGCGACGTCTTCGATGGTCAGGCAAGGGATCGCGTTCATACTGCGGCGCTCTGTTTCTGCGCGACTGTCGGTTCGACTGGAATCGCAACTGGCGCGGGCGTCGTTTTCGGTACGTCGCTTTGCTTGCTGAATTTGTGCAGAAGAATCTGCGAGACCGCGTTGAGCGACGCGAAAACATTCTGTCCGGTGCTGGAGATGACTTCGAAACTCTGGACTCGTCGCTTCCGGTTATTCAGGACGTACTCGAGATAATTGACTGGGGCGATGTTATCGAGGTCGCGTTTGTTGTATTGTAAGACATACGGGATCTCGTCGATCGAGATGTTCTGTTTCGCCAGATTGTCTTCGAGGTTTTTAAAGCTTTCGACGTTCTCCTCCATTTTTTCCCACTGCGAATCGGCGACGAAGATCATGCCATCCACGCTGCGCAAGACGAGCTGCCGCGTCGCGTTGTAGATTACCTGTCCCGGGACAGTGTAGAGCTGAAACTTTGTGACGAACCCCTTGATCACGACCGCGTTCAGCGGCAGAAAATCGAAGAATAAAGTGCGATCCGCCGCGGTCGCAAGGGAGACGAGGTCGCCGCGATTCTCGGGATTAATCCGCTGATGGATGTACGCGAGGTTTGTCGTCTTCCCGCAAAGGGCCGGGCCGTAATAGACGATTTTGAACTGAATCTCGCGGCTGGCGTAATTGATGATCGACATGGGAAATCCTTCTAGACCGGATGATGCGTGTACTTGCGTGAAAGCTCGTGGACGATACGAGAGAGCTTCTCCCGTACCTCCGTCGCGAGGTCACCGCCCGAATGAAGCGCGGCGAGGCAAAGATTCTCGTGCATAAAAAATGTGACAGCGCCTTTCACACAGGAAAGCGTCATGCCTCGGAGTGCACCGAGCTTGGTCTCCACCATGTGGTTCTCGATCCGCTGCATCAGCGAAGGCGCCATGGCGCAAAGCCCGTCTGTCTCGTATTCGGCCGGCAAACTCCCCGCCAGACTGAGGCCGTCCCCAAACATGAGCGCGCAGGCTTTCACTCCGGCGAGTTTGTTAACGTGGGCGACCACACTCTTGGCATCCAGCTTTTCATCGGTCTCGAGCGCGACCTGCAACGGGTTTCGAGGCATCGGATCGAACGGCTTTCTCGCTGGCGGCGGGGCCTCCGGCGTTTCCTCAACCGCTGCGACTGGCGTGGCAACTGGCGTGACAATGGGTTTCGCAACGGCTGTCCCGGTGACGTTGAAGCGTTTCGCGTCTTCCTCTGCTGTGGCGGAAAATGGCGTGGCAAAATTTGCGCCGGCATCCTGTTCTTCCTGGTCTTCGCGCATGCGCAAGGAAGCCGTGGGTAGGTTCTTCAGGACTTCGTGTAGCGGGAGCATGACCTCCGCAGCCTCGCCAGCCTTCAAGAGGCCGCGATATTCCGGAGCCAGGGCGGCCGCAAAAACCTCCGGAGTGACGGCGATTCGTCCGGCCGCAAGCTGCGGTTCAATGACGGAGAAGGGCAATTGAATTTGCGCTTCGGCTGGAACGCTGCCGGGATCACCGTTCAATTGAAATGGCGCAAGCCCCTGCAAAATCGGTTTAAGCGGGAGAATGATCTTTATTTCGGGCTTGCTCTCTACAGGTGATTTAACCGGCGTCTCGACCGAAGCCGGCAGGCTTTCGGCAGTCAACCACGGCTCGCCCTCTACCCGCAGATCGTCCGATGGAGCCGTCATCTTGAATGGAATTCGCGTGGGCGACGGCGTCGATGAGGAACTAGTCGGAACGGACGGCCCGCTTGAGGCTGGAACACGCTCAGGTGCGGGGCCGCCCGTTCCATTCGGTGAAAGTTTAAAGGGGACGCGCGTGGGCGTGGTGTTTTCGCTCGTCCGATGCTGCACGAACCCGTTTCCGGCGGCCTCTGGCTCGGCGGCGGCAAACGCTTCCGCCGTGGCTGGCTCGACCCGCACTGGCGGCAGATCGGCAGTCTCGACCGCCTCGATTGTCGTGCCGAAAAGGGAGTTGTCCTCGAGTGTGACCTTTAAAAACGGCGTCTCGACTTGGGGAACGGCCTGGTGGCGCTCCTGATCGCTGCGGACCTGCAAGCTCGTGAATTGGTCTAGCACTTTCTGGAAGGGAAGCTGCACTTGGGCCTCGTCCGTCGACGCGATCGAGCGCAGGAAAATTTCCGGCACCTGCTGGTAAATGGTGGCAAGCGAAACGGCCGGCTTTCCGGTGGCCATTCCTCGTTCCACCTCTGATGCCTTCAGCAGAATCCGGCGCGTCCCGTCGATGCTTTCGATTGGTTTGATGTAATCGGCCGGGATTTGCGCGGCGATGTCTGCGAGATCGAGGGAAATGACGCGTTCAACCCTCGGCTCGAGCGCGAGTGCGACCGCTGGCGGCAAATCGCGTTGTCGGCCCGCAGCCGCCGCGTTCGCACCGAATGCAATCGTGCGTTGAGACGAAGGCGTGGACGCGGTGGCGCTGGCGCCTGGCATCAGACCGCTCGTGGCCGAAGAGCGAGCCGCCATCTCAAATGGATCCTGGGGTGGCAAGGTGCGCGTCGCATTCGGCATGACCGTCTTGCTGAAGCGTTCGCTGCTTGGCTTTTCGAGCGGCGCCACGGGCTTTGGCGCGGGGACTAAGGACTCTTTCTTAGCCAGCGCCTGGTCCTTGACCTTCTTGAAAAAACTCAGGAATGGAATCGTCATGGTCATTTAGTGGTCCTCTCCCGTGACGCGCCAGATCTCCTCGAGCGTCGTAACGCCCTCGAGCGCTTTGTCCAATCCGACCATGCGCAGAGTCCTCATCCCCTCCGCCATTGCTTGATTTTTCACGACCGCGGAAGAGGCCCGCTTGATGATGAGGCGGCGGATTGACTCGCTCACGGGCAACGCTTCGATAATCGCCACGCGGCCGAGGTACCCGCGGCCCTTGCAGCGCTCGCAACCGCTCCCGTGATAGAAAACGGCGCCCTCTGGCTGCTTCATGGAAAGGCGTTCGAAAATTTCCGGCTCCGGCACAAACTCCTCGCGGCAGTTCGTGCAAATGCGCCTGACGAGTCGTTGCGCGCAAGCCATGATGACCGAGCTGGAGATGAGGAATGGCTCGATCCCCATATCGTCCAGACGCGTGATCGCGCCGGCGGCGTCGTTCGTGTGGAGGGTACTCAAAACCTGGTGACCGGTTAGCGCCGCCTTCACGGCAATGTCGGCCGTTTCGTTGTCACGAATCTCACCCACCATCACGATATCCGGATCCTGCCGGAGGATGGAACGCAGCGCCGAAGCGAAATCGAGCCCGATGTCGTTGCGCACCGAAACTTGATTGATGCCCGTGAGCTCGTACTCGATGGGGTCCTCGACCGTCACGATGTTGTATTGCGGGTTGTTCAACTCCTGCAGAACTGAGTAGAGCGTCGTCGTTTTACCGGAACCCGTCGGACCGGTGACGAGAATCATCCCGTGCGGCGCGTCGATCGCCTTCTTGAATTTGTCGAGCGTGCTCTGGTCCATGCCCATCTGGTCGATGCTGCCGGTGAGAGCCGCCTTATCGAGAATACGAATGACGATCTTCTCGCCGTACGCGGTCGGCAGAATCGAGACACGCAAGTCGACTTCCTTGCCGATCACCTTGATGCGGAAGCGCCCGTCCTGCGGCACCCGGCGTTCGGCGATATTCAGGCCCGCGAGAATCTTGATGCGGGAGGTAATCGCGAGCTGAAGTGCCTTGGGCGGCGATTCCGCCATGATCAACTCACCGTCGATGCGGTAACGCAGTTTCAACGTGCGCTGGAACGGTTCGATGTGAATGTCTGAGGCCTTTTCCTTCACCGCCTGGACGAGAATCAGATTGACGATCTTGATCACGGGCGCGTCTTCGCTGTCGGTCGCGAGCCGGTCGAGATCGATCTCATCATTCTTGGCCGCCTGTACTTCCACGTCCCCCGCATTCGCCACATCTTCGGCAACCTGCTTGAGCACCTGGCTCATGTTCGAAGCGCCATGGACTCCCGCGAGCGCGTCGCTGACCGCCTTCTCTGTGGCGATCATCGGAACAATTTCGAGTTGGACGCGCCGCTTCACGTCGTCCACCGCGAGCACATTTGTCGGGTCGGCCAACGCCACGAAAAGCTTGCCGTTGAGGCGCGCGATCGGGATGAGCTTGTTCGCCTTCGCCATGTCGCGCGGCACGAGCGACATCACTTCCTCCGGCACGCGCAGCTTCGAGAGATTGATCAGCGGCGTATTGAGGCAACGCCCCATGCTCACCGTCATGTCCTGGTCCGTCACGAACTGGCGGTCTGTCAAAATCTTGAGCAGGCGGCCGCCTTCTTTTTGTTGAATGCCGACCGCTTCCTCGAGCTGATTTGGCAGGAGAAGACCGTCCTCGATCAGGACATCCGCTATGCGTTCGGCGAAAGATTTGCTTCTCATCGTCGTCGCGACCATTAGACCCGGCTTTCCAACCGGTAGATGTCCTGCAAAGCTTTGATGATCGCGTCCGGCCGCGCGAGATACCACGTCACGGTGTAATCGAGCGATTGCTGCACCGCTTCCCGGCCAGCCGCGTCGAACGGGTTGCAGCACGCCACCATGATCGTGCGGCTGATCAGATCGAAAGGCACGTAGAGGCGACCGAGCGTCAAATGGTCTGGCAACATCCGCGCGATCTGCCGATCGATGTCGTAATATTCGAGCGGCACATAGGCAAACTTTGTCCGGTCGATCAGACCCGAAAGCGACTGGTCCACCTTGTCGGCGTCTTGGCGGCAGAGTTTGTCCAGGAGCGACGCTGCGAGCGATTGCCCGCTCAAATCCTTGTTCAGGTGCTTGACCGTTTCGAGAGCCTTGGCCACCTGGTCCTCGGTAAACAACTGCTGCATCACCAAAAATTTGGCGAGGTGATCGTCCCCGCGATCTTGCGAATGCGGCGCGTTCTTTCCGTGCTGGAGATCCACGAGCCCACCATCGTGCGTGCCATTTGTGCTTGCGGGAGCGATTAGTCCATTTTTCGAGCCGGTCGTCGCAATCGTATGCCCGGCGGCCTGCAAGCGCGTTTCGATATCACCGAGCATCGCGAGGATCTCGGGAGCGTTGGGTTCCTTGAGTAAAATGACCTCGCACTCCTGCATCGCGAGCGTATAGGAACCGACGTTAAAATAGGCCTCGGCCAGGCGACGCGAAGTCTTGAGCGAATCGTCGGCGCGCCCAACCTTTTGGTAGGCTTCCTTGAGGATTTCGAGCGACTGATAATCGTCAGGCTGTGTTTGAGTTATGACCTCAAACATCTCAATCGTCTGAACGATTTGACTATGCTCTTCCTCGGATAGCGTGTGTTCCAGCACAACGCCCCCATAAAAGCTAGAAGCGTGCCCTCGTCTCTCCGCCCCGGAAAACCCCGCGTAAAAGTTCACCGCGTTTTCTGGAGCGGCTTTTTCCTCTTCCGTCCCCGCCCCAGATTCGATATGTCTTTGCCGACAACGTTCCCCTGTCAGCCTCGTGATTCCCCCAGCCGATCTCAAACCGCACGCGTTCACCTTAATCGAGCTCGTCGTTGTGATTGCGATCATCGCGGTCTTGACCGTGCTCGTTGCCCCGGCTTTCACCCACCTTAAAGCCGCGAACGATCTCACAAATGCTGCCTATACGATCAAAGGTGTTCTGGAGCAGGCACGCACCTACGCGCGCGTAAACAATACCTACGCCTGGGTTGGCTTTTTTGAAGAGAACAGCTCAATCGCCTCAAGCAATCCGCCGGTGGCGGGAAGCGGCCGGCTCGTGCTGTCGAGCGTCGCTTCCGCGGACGGAACGGCGGTCTACGGTTCGACGCCGGGCGCGATTGATCCAACAAGGCTAACGCAAATCACCAGGTTGGTTAGGATTGATAACTTACATCTTCCGCTTTTCGCGATTGGCACTGGAAGCGGAGACACATTTGACACTCGTCCGGCGCTTCAATTCGAGCCGACCGCCGGTTATAACTACTCGCGATTTGGAGAACTGAACGGGGCCTCTCCCAATACTGCGCCATACACTAATTCGCAGTATCCGTTTCAGTATCCGGTCGGGAATCCCGCCCCAACTCCGCAGTATACATTCTTGAAAACGCTCCAATTCAGTCCGCGCGGAGAGAGCAGAATCAATGGCAACAATTATGATGTGCGACGTGTTGTCGAGATTGGGTTGCTGCAAACTCGCGGTGGCGCTGTCCCGGCTGCTGCCAGCGGCGCGGGCACATCGACAGCTGCCTACAATGGCAACGTCATCGCGGTCCAAATCAGCGGGCTCGGCAGCGTTGTAAAACTTTACAGACGATGAACCGTCGAATTCATTCTTCCGCCGGTTTCTCCCTTGTCGAAGTGACGCTAGCCCTTGGTGTCGCAGCGTTCTGCCTGATCGCCCTGTTCGGATTGCTCCCTCTTGGCGTTCAAGCAAACCAAAACGCGATTTCGCAAACTGCGGCGGCCTCAGTGCTGTCGAGCGTCGTCGCGGACCTTCGCGCGGCACCGAAAACAAGTCTGACGTCCTCGCTATATGGCGTCACATTTGGGACCACGAAGCTCCTCTACTTCGATGGCGAGGGAAGATCGGTGAGCTCGACGGATCCGAGCGTCAACCCCCGCTACCGGGTGACGATTACGTTTCCTGCCAGTCCGATCAGTGCCTTTGCGCCAACGTTTGCCACCCTGAAAGTCACTTGGCCCGCGTTGGTTGATCCCGCGACAAACACGCCAGCCGGCTTCGTGGAGACGTTCGCGGCGTTTGACCGGCACTAACTTGTGCGTTCGAAGCAACGAGGAAATCCCGGGTTCACTCTGGCTGAAATGCTGGTCGCAATAAGCGTGCTGGCGCTGCTCGTTCTCCTGGTCACGCAGCTGATCAACAACGCCACTTCTGTTACGACCCTGGGCAACAAGCGCATGGACGCAGACTCCCAGGCAAGATCTCTTTTCGAGCGCATGGCGCAGGATTTCGCGCAACTCGTTAAGAGGAGCGATGTCAGCTATTACCTAAAGACTGCGGGAACGCCCATGACGGGCAATGACTTGGTGGGATTTTATAGCGCTGTTCAAGGCTATTACCCCACAACCCCGAGCCCGATTTCTGTTGTAGCCTACCGAGTGAATTCCGATGCTTCGAGTTCGGTTACTCATAATTGCCTGGAGCGCATGGGTAAAGGACTGGATTGGAATGGCGCGGCTCCGACGAGCATACCAGTTGTCTTTCTTCCCCTCACTCTTCACGGTACCTGGCCCTCCGTTGCCAGCAGTTCCGCGTACGATGACCCTGACCCTACAAGAAGGACCTACGAGATAATTGGGCCTCAGGTTTTTCGTTTTGAATATTACTACCTGGAGAAGACTACGGGCAGTCTCGTTTCCTATCCGGCCGCGTGGACTTCGTTGTCCGGGGTGGCAGTAAGAGATGCCGCGGCAATCGTCGTGGCAATCGCCGTCATTGATCTCAAGAGCAAAGTTCTCGTGTCCAACACACAGATTGCGATACTAGGCGATAGTTTGCCCGATTATGCTTCGGGATGGGGTCCCGGCGAGCTCCTGGCCCGATGGCAATCCGCGCTCGATAGCGTTGCCAACATACCGCGTCCAGTGACTTCCGGTATCCGTCTTTATGAGCGCTACTTTCCTATTTCCGACCTGTGACCGGTTTGCCTTCAGCTGAGAAGGTTTCAAGAAGGGGCGCCGCTCTCATCATTGTTCTCGCCTTTATTGTTCTTCTCAGCGGGTTAGTGGTCGCGTATCTGATCCGCGCCGGGACCGATCGCCAACTGGCCCAGGCGAGCTTCCAAGACATGAAATCAGATCTCTTGGCCAGGAGTGCCCTCGCTCTCGTTGTCGCCGATTTCAAGCAGGAGATAGCCGACGGGGCGACCGTCACGACGACTAATATTCAACCGCAAAGGTGGGGCACACCTCTTGCCGGTGGAACACCGTTTCCAAACCTAATTAGGCGCAGTGTGCAAGGCGACCCAACGGGTCGGACATCAAGTCTCAGCTCTGGGCCGCCGCCATTTGCAAACCCAAAGCGGGGCGAAATCACCCCGGCACGCTGGAACAGCCACTACTTACTTCCACGCGCGTCTTCGTTAGGAAACGACGCCACGCCGGTATCGAACTTCGCGGCGCCGGATTGGGTGTTGCTAACGCCGCAGGGGCCAAGTTCCACGCCAGTTCCGAGCTCGGTGATTGGAAGGTATGCGTATGCGGCTTATGATGAAGGAGGGATGCTCGATGTGAACGTCGCAGGCTTCCCCTATTATACATCACCTTCCTCATCGCCCACGCCCGGTTTGCCCCTGAGCGACATCGGCCGAAAAGGAAGCGTTGCTTTCGCAGATCTCAGGGCCATACCGACCACCGCGAGTGGCAGCCTCCTTAGTGCTGGCGGCATAAACGCCATCGTTGGATGGAGAAATTATGCAACGGTCCATCCCTATTCCACTTTCCCAAATTTCACTTTCGATTTACCAACCTTCCCGGGCGGCACCGGAACGCGTTTCGTAAATTACTTTGCCGGTAATCCTCAGATCGGAACCAGTCAAGACTTCAAGACGGTTGCGACGACGGTATATCTCAATCGAACCGATCAAGCGTTTGTCACCAGGACTGAGCTTATCAAACTTCAACAGGAAGCCGGCTTTGGTGCGGGTGCGATGCAATACCTTGGAACATTCTCGCGCGAAAGGAACACCCCTGCCTGGAAATCCGGGACAGCGGTGATCGCTCAGAGATTTTATATCGGTAACTTGAACCTAATTAAGCCGAATCCACCCAGTGCTCGGAATGCAGATATCCAAAAGTACTTTGGCCTCAAATGGGTTAATGGCACAGCAGGCACAGTTTCCCCGCCAACTCCTGCCATCCCCGGTCACTGGCAATACATCGGAACTTCAGGCGCTGCGATGCAGAATAGTATTCCCGCCTTCATGAGCGATCCGGAATTCTTCCAGCTCTTAAACTACGCAATGAATGGGACGAACAGCAGTGACTCCGGCCACATCTTGACGACTCTCGCGGCCGGAGCGGCCCTGATCGATCAATATGATGACGACAGTGCAGTGGATCCGTTAACAGGGACCACGACCACGATGATAGAATACAGCGGTGGCTGGGCTATTGGCCTTGAAAATGTTGACCCCGCCAGATCGAGTCCACCTCCTGCCGGTATGTCGCCTACTCCTCCTCCTGCCATCCTCACCTACGCAATGCTTAACCGGCCATTCCGCAATGTTGGAGAGTTCGGTTACGCTTTCCGGGCGGCGTCAAGCCCCACTCCTACTCCTTCACCGAGCCCTAAGACGCTCGACTTCTATACCTCGGCTAGTCTCGACGCTCCGATACTCGATCTGTTTACTTACAACAGCGCACCCATCCGGTCCGGCATCGTCAACTTGAATACGCAAAACGTTACTGTCATTACCGCGATCTTGACCGGAGCTTTTCAGACCGAGCAAAATATCGGCCCGGCGCCAAGTCCATCTCCTGTGGCAAGCCCCGCCGCGAAAACTGCCGCGATCAACATCGTAAACGCGACCATAACTCAACCCGCACTCAGCCGAGCCGAAATCACGCGTTTGAGCGGCGTCGTCACCAATACACCTTTCACAGCAAGCGAAGAGACAAGGGAAACAATTGCGCGAGCGCTCGCCGAGGTCACGCAGACACGTACTTGGGGGCTCCTAATTGACCTGATCACCCAAACGGGACGGTACCCTCCCGGAACCACAAACCTCACGAAGCCATTCGTCGTCGAAGGAGAGAAGCGGTACTGGCTTCACCTTGCGATTGACCGCTTTACCGGCCAAGTGATCGATCAACAACTTGAGGCGGTTTCCGAGTAAAGCGGCGCTTACGGGACAATTTCGGCAAGAAGATGCTTCCCGACACGTGGTAGCAGAGTCTTATCGTCAGCAGCGCCCCGAGTTAAGATCACCATTATTAGCTTTTTTCCGCCAGGCAGCTCGACATAAAGGGCGTCGTGCCGGACTTCGCTGGTGTCGCCTTCCTTCGACCAAAGCCTGGCGCCCGCCGGCAGTGATTCACCGACGAATTCCTTTACCTGGTTCTCAGTCGGCCGCGTAGGAGCAAGCGGGCGCTCGAGCAAAGCGAGCATCGCTTCACTGGCTTGCGGCGAGATGGCATGGCGCCGCACAATCCAAAGGAGGAGTGACGCAAATGAGTTGGCGCTCGCGCGGTTTCGGTTAATTAATTTTTCGCCCATGACCTGCACATCGCGCCCATATGGGCCAAAGCTCCATGGCTTGATCATGGCGCTGATGTCGTAACCAAGGGAAACGAAGTAGCGGTTTAGCCTCCGGCGGCGACCGATGAACTCGTCGAGCGCCTTTCCCTCCAGCTCAGAGCCGCTCGCGGTGTCGGTCAGGACATCGAGCAGAAAGGATGCAGCATCGTTATCCGAGACCTGAATCATTTCGCGCAACGCGCGCTCGATCTCTGAAGTGATGTGTCCCTGATGATAGGTCTCGACCATGAAAAAGAGCTTTACCAACGACGCAGGATAGAAGGGAGCGTCACCATGATAGTCGGCGCGGACCACGCTTTCCGGTTTGGTCAGATCGATCACGCTGAGTGACAGGTTATCAGCAGTCAGCTTCGGGAACTCCTTCAAGGTAGCTTCCGCCACTCTAGCGAGCTTAACCCCGAGCGCCGCATCGATCGGCATCGCGCGGAACTCACGGTAGTCGCCGCGGGTGCTCAACGGTGCAAGGAGAAGGAACAGAGCCAGGAGGAGGCGAAACATTGAGTGATTAACGATTTAGCGATTCTGCAAATGCTCCTCAAGAAAAGCGGTCCTCGGTCCAGGGATCGGCAGTATTGCTGTAGCCGCGGACTTCCCAGAAACCAAGCCGATCTTCGGACGCGAATTCGATTGAGCGCACGAACTTCGCCCCTTTCCAAGCATAGAGCTTCGGGATGACGATGCGCGCCGGGCCACCGTGCTCGCGCGGGATCGCCTGGCCGTCGAACTGCGCGGCGATGAGGACGTCGTCATCCATGCAATCCTCGATCCGGACATTCGTGCTGTAGCCATCGGAGCTCGTGAAGAGGACGTGTTTTACTTCGGGTTTCGGTTTCACGATCTCCGCCAGAGTAAAGAACGCAACGCCACTCCAGCGGCAATCGAATTTGCTCCACGTGGTGACGCAGTGAAAATCGCTTACGTCCTCGAACCGTGGCAGCGCACTGAATTCCTCCCAGCCGAATGTCTTCGGGTGTTCGATGAGACCGCCAACGTCGAGCCGCCATTTCTCCAGCGAGATGTCCGGGCGAAGACCGAGGTCGAGGACAGGAAATCCGGAAGTGAGGTGCTGACCGGGTGGCAACCGGTTTTCCGAACGAGTGGCGGGCTTTACTTTGCCGCTCATTTTGCGCGCCCAACGTTCCTTCCGCTCAATGATGCTGGGATTGGGGCTGCTCACGTCGAATCACACGCGGCGATGGCGCTGAGATAAACGCCCATTGAATCCTGCGACTACTAGACTGCCGTGTCCGGTTTCAGCAGTTTGATCGCGTCGCGCAGCTCGGCGGCGCGTTCGTAGAGTTCGCTGGCAATCGCGATTTCCATCTCGCGCTGCATGATCTCGAGCTTCGAGAGCGGACGCTTCGAGCTGACTTCCTCGAGCCATTCTTCGAGAAAAGCGAGCTCGGAACTTTTCGTGGCCAGCTCCGGAAAATGGGACTGCTGAAAAAATTCCTGGATAGCATCGCGCCCCTGCTCGATCTCGCGCATGGCATCACCGAACCGGCCTTCGCCGAGGAGGATCGAAGCCTTGGCCCGCGTGTTCATCATCAACACATAGGGACGAAATTGCTGGAAGCTCCAGACCAGCTCGTCCCGGTCGGCGTGCTCGGCGACGAAAGCGAAGAGGTCGAGGTTACGTTGCGTATCGCGAATTACTCCGGGGAAATCGTTAATCTGAAAAAGGCTGAGGTAGCGGTGATAGTATTGGATGCCCTCCTGCTGGAGCTCGTTGCATTGCTCGGGCGTGAGCTCGTAGTTCTCACCGCGCGCTTCGGCCCGCTCGGCGCGGCGCTGATGATAAGCGAGCAACGAATCGCAGTTATGTGGCCGCTGTCCATCGGGCCGGCCGGTCATTTCCATCTGAAGAATGCCCAGGTCGATCCGGAGCTGTAGTTTTTCATTGCCATCCAGGCCAATGATCTTGCGCACTTTGATCGCGCCGCTTTCGTGGGGCCAATCTTTCAGAAGCGAATTGAGATCAAGACTCATTATGCAATCAACGTTGGAACTGACGCTTGCTTTGTCAATAGATCGAATGGGCGAGCGGTATCGGAGGAGGGAGTCGTTTCGAGAGAAAGCTCACCTAACCTCTGAATTTCCATTCGCTAAATCGCTCAATCACTGGTTCGCTGAGTGTCGCCGTGGAACAGGAAATCGATTCGTTTATCCGTTTCCTCGCAACAGAACGCGGCCTCTCGGATAACTATCAACTCTCCACCCGGCGCTCGTTGACGGAGTTCGCGGCGTGGTCTTCGGCGGCGCGGCAAATCACAGTCCCTCGGGACGTGACGCAGCGGCTGATCAGCGATTACCTTTCCCTGCGGAAAACCGGTGGGCTCTCGGCGTCGTCTATCAAATTAATCGTCGTCGCGTTGAAGATTTTCTTTCGATTTCTCAGCGGAAAAGGCGTGCTCGAACGGGATCCAACAGAAACGCTAACGCTGCCGCGAATTGAACGTTATCTGCCAGAGACGCTGAACGAACTTCAAGTCGAACGCCTGATTGAAAGCATTGATACGAAACAGCCGCTCGGGTTGCGCGATCGCGCGATCGTTGAACTACTCTACGCGAGCGGGCTGCGAATTTCGGAACTGGCCGATGCACGCCTGGAAAACCTGAATTTCGAAGAGCGCATCCTGCGCGTGACCGGCAAGGGGAACAAGACGCGGCTGGTGCCGGTGGGGAGAAAAGCTTGTCAGGCGCTCACTTCCTACATTTCAACCGAACGGTCGAAACTGGTGAAGCGCCGCAGCGGGAGCGAGATTTTTTTGTCGAGCCGCGGGACGAAGCTGACGACGGTCCGCATTTGGCAAATCGTGAAGGCCCGCGCCCGGCACTCGGGATTGGAGGCCAATATTTATCCGCACCTGCTCCGCCATAGTTTCGCCACGCACCTCCTCAGCAATGGCGCCGACCTGCGAATCATTCAGGAAATGCTTGGCCACGCCGATATTTCGACGACGCAGGTTTACACCCACGTAGACCAGCAAAGGTTGAAAGCCGTGCACCGGAAGTTTCATCCTCGCGCGTAAAGGTAGGGATGGCGGACTGCGCCGTTCGCAGCGCAGCCCTTCTTGCCTCGAAAAATTCGCGGCCGCGGCAGACCGCGCTACAATGTCCGCCTATGAAACGATTTCAGCTGCTCGTCGTCGTGTCCATGATCACGGCGGGCGCCATCTGGGTGGGGCTCTATCGATCCCGCCACACGTCGAGCGCCGCAGTTACCGCGCTCCTCCCGAAAGACACTCTTGCGTTTCTACACATGCCCGATTTCAACCGCTCCCGCGCGGAACTGCATCAGACCGATCTCTACCAGATCTGGACCGAACCGGCCGTGCAGGATTTTCTGCAAAAGCCCCGCGCGAAGATTCCCGCGAACGCCGGCCTGGGACCAACCCTTGAGGAATGTGAGTTCCTCCAGATGAAGGACGCATTTGTCGCCGTGCTCGCCATCGAACATAGCGCGTGGAAAATAGTGGGCGGATTCCGGTTTAAAGGGGACCCCGGGAGCGCGGAAAAAATCGTGGCGAGTTGGAAGGCAAAGCTGCTCGGCCACGCGCCGGATTTGAAACAGGAAGCCGTGGACTACCAAGGCCATCAGATCCAAGCCGATGCCACGGGCATCGTCCGTCTCTTCACCGTCCGCGACGGCCAATGGTTCCTTATCGCGAACGATTCCGAGTCATTGAAGTCGCTCTTGGATCGCGTGGATGGCCGGGTCAAGGATCCCGACACTGCGCTGGCGGGCGATGCTGTGTTTGCAGCGGCGTCCAAGCGCATGCCCTCGAGTTACACGGCGCTGGCCTTTGCCCGCATCGATCGATTGGTCGAGAAGCTGATGCCTCTCACGACGCCGGAAGTGAACCAGGCGACCGATCAGTTGGCCGCGATCCGCCAAATCCGCGGTGTTTGCGCTGCGACCTCGTTCGATGGAGGGAAAATTCGAGACACGATTTTCGTCGGCATGCC
>JBEEHC010000206.1:0-6601 GCA_041167205.1 Verrucomicrobiota bacterium | reverse complement strand
AACGGACCTTTACTTCTGACCGCGATCCTTCCTATCAAGGTCTAACGATCATCCTGGCGGACGGTGATACGGCCGGAGCGGCTGAAGCGATCGCCGGTGCAATACAGCTTTATGACAAAGCGCTGATCATAGGTCAGCTGACCGCCGGCCGCGCCGTGGAATATTCCGACCTGAAACTTCCCAGTGGAAAGGTCCTGCGCGTAGCGGTGGGCGAAGCAGTTTTGCCCGAAAACCGCCCACTTTTCCCCGGCGGACTCAAACCGGATGTGCCCGTCGAGATGCCGGCGGTGGATAAGCGTGAAGTCTTTCAACAGAGCCGGGAAAAGGGGATGACTCCTTTCGTCGTCGAGAATGAGCGGCCGCATCTAAACGAAGCCGCTCTGATCTCCGGCAAGAATCCTGAACTCGAAGCCATGGAAGCGGCGCAACGCCGGGGTCGTGGTCCGGAGAAGGCGACGGTGCGCGACCCTGTGCTCCAGCGAGCCCTGGATCTGGTTACCACCATCACGATTTTTCAAAAAAGGTAGAGAGCTTTTCCGAAGCGTCCGACTAATTTGGGCGGCGCCTCGCCCGAGAATCGACAGACGGCTCGGAAAGGCGTCCCTACCAGTTGGAAAAGCCTCGCCCTCGTCGTAGGCTTTTCCTTCCAGGTGAATCCGCTCGAAGACCGCATTGGTTACAAGTTCCGCAACCCGCTCTTGCTGGCGGAAGCGCTCACGCATCCAAGCGTGAGACACGAGAGTCAGCAGCATCATTTCGATAATCAACGTCTGGAGTTTTTGGGCGATGCCGTCCTGCAGCTCGTGATGACCGAACATCTCTTTGGACATTTCAAGGACGAGGCTGAAGGAAAGCTGACGAAGCTTCGGTCGCGGCTGGTTTCGCGAGAGGCGCTCACCGTGCATGCGGCGGCGCTCGAGCTGGGAAGCTATCTCATGATGGGGCGAGGCGAAGAGGCGAGCGGCGGCCGCGAGCGCAATTCAACCCTGGCCGACGCTTTCGAAGCGCTGGTCGGAGCCATCTATCTCGATAGCGATCTTGCCACGGCGCGGCAATTCATCCTGGAACAAGCGGCGGGCGATCTTGCGCAGCTCGTGGAGGAGCCGATCGATATCAATCCGAAAGGTCATCTGCAGGAATTGCTCCAATCGATTTCCCCGCGCAGTCCCGTTTACGAGGTGATCTCGCAAACCGGGCCGGAGCACGAAAAAACGTTTGTTGTTCGCGCCGTTTGGGAAGGCCTCACGCTTGGAGAAGGCACGGGACGAAGCAAGAAACAGGCGGAAACAGCCGCCGCGGTGGAGGCGATGCGATCCAAACGCTGGGAGCAGAAGGAAGCTGTCGATTTATCGGCGTGAAAGCAGCGGAAGGGCTCGATCCCGCCGCGGTAATCGCAATTTCCTATTTCCAGTCGGGAGGCGAATGGTTTAGCGCGTGGAGGGGCGTTCCCGACGCCGTCGCCCAACTGAGATGCTGCGCGATTGTCGCCGTGACGAATTTCTTGGCGCGGCGCACGGCTCCTTCGAGTGAGAGGCCCCTCGCCAGGCCGGCGGTAATCGCGGCGGAGTAAGTGCACCCCGTCCCGTGTGTGGCTATTCCACGTGTGAAGGGCTCCGAGAATTCAACGACCTTTCCTTCAACGAAAAGAAGATCGATCGCATCCTGACCGGAGAGGTGACCGCCTTTTAGTAATACTGGGATCCGGTATTTCTCGGTCAGCCGCGTGCCAGCGACGCGCATAGCCTGCAAATCGCCAATCGGTTCCCGCAGTAACCGGGCCGCTTCGCCGAGGTTCGGGGTAATGAGCGCCGCGAGGGGAAATAATTCGCGCTCGTAAGCCTCGATCGCGTCATTCCGCAGAAGAAGATCGCCGCTTGTTGCGACCATAACTGGATCAATCACGAGAGTTGCTGGCCCTCTTGCCGCATGCCCGCGTAGCGTCCGTGCAACAGCCGACACGATCTCGCCCGAGAAAAGTAATCCGGTTTTGATCGCGGCGACGGGAAAGCTTTTGAGAAGAACCTCTATCTGCGCGCAGACGATCTCCGCACTCACTCCTTCAATTTTCGATACCAAGCCGGGCGTCTCCGCCACGACACACGTGATCGTGGTCAGTCCGTAAACGCCCAGCGCGCCAAAAGTCTTCAGGTCCGCCTGGATGCCGGCGCCGGCGCTGCTGTCGGACCCGGCGACGGTGAGAGCAACCGGAACTTCTGGGTTTGCCGCCATTTTGGGCGCACACGCCGCCAAAGGCGGCTGTTAAAGCTCAGCACTAACCGCCGTCGCTGCCGATCGCTTCGACCGGGCAGCCTTCCATGGCCTCTTTGCAGAGGGCTTCTTCTTCGGGAGACTCCGGCTGTTTGTAAACAAAGGAGTGGCCTCCGTCATCGTTCCGTTTGTAATTCGCAGGCGCGGTTTCCCGGCAGAGATCGCAGTCGATGCACTGGTCATCGACGTAAAACTTTCCCTCTACATTTTCCGGATACTTGTTTGCTGCGTCAGCCATAGGTTCGCCCGCCAAAAGCGAAGTGGAACGTAGGAAGAAACGTGCCCCACGCAATGGATTTTTACGCGGTTTCGCGCAACCGGCAGACCCCTCACCGGCGAAGAGTGTGTGATGTCGCGAAAAGGTCACGATGAAAGCTGAAACGACGACGACGCTGCGAGCGTTCGTGATCGAGCTTGCGGTCTATGCGGTTCTTGTGACCGGCTATTTCTTCCTCGTGCTCCATTTTCTCTCAGGCTGGTTGCAGGAGCTGCATCTGCATCACGTGAAGGTCTATGCGCTGGTCGCGATCGGGCTCATCATTGGCCAAGCAGTCTTGCTGGAAAGTGTCACGACGTGGCTTTTCCGCCTTATCCGCGGCCGTTCGGAATAGCCATGTTTTTTCCGATCTCGCAGTCGCACATCAGCCCGATCTATCTCGCCGTCATCGGGTTTTTCATCGGTGTCATGGGCGGATTCTTCGGTGTGGGCGGCAGTTTCATCGCGGGTCCGGCCCTCCGGGCTGTAGGACTGGATTGGAACTTCGCGGTCGGAACGGACCTGGCCCACATCGTCGGGAAATCCATCGTGGCGGCAAAGCGCCATCGTGCTCTGGGAAATGTCGATTTGCGACTCGGGTTCATCATGGCAATCGGGACGATGGGCGGCGCGGAAGTGGGGGCGCAGTTGATCCAAATGCTAAAGCGCGCGGGCAACGTCAACTTTGTCGTGAGCGTCGTTTCAATCGCAATCTACGTCAGCATTTCCAGCTTCATGATCTGGGAAGCGTGGAGAACCCTCCGTTTGCCGAAGCGACGCAGGCCGCGCTCCAAAGTGCCGGGCACGGCGACAAAACAGGATGAATCCTCCTTCAGCCACCGGACCCGGGCGATCCAACGCCTTCGTCTCTGGCCGATGATCTCGTTGCCCACTTCCGGCGTGAAAGCGATTTCGCTTTGGGTGATCATTCTGGTCTCATTTATCGGTGGATTGTTCAGTGGTTTTCTTGGAGGAGGCGCGGGCTACATCCGCATGCCGATGATGGTGTATGTTCTCGGAATTCCAACGCACCTCGCGGTCGGGACAGACCTTTTTGAGATTATCATCTCCGCCAGTTACGGCACCTTCAGCCACGCGATCAAAGGCAATGTCGATATCCTGATCGCATTGGTCATGCATACCGGCGCGGCGATCGGAGCGCAGATCGGCGCCATCTCCACCCAATATTTTGCCGGCCCCAAGATTCGGCTCGCGTTCGTGCCGCTGCCCCTGATCGGCGCCGCCATTGTGATTTACACCATGTGGAGCGGCCACAAAATTTGACCATGCGCATCTTGATTTGCAGTGATGGCACCGACCCGGCTGACAAACCAGTCCGGCTCGGTGGTCTGTTGGCCGGCCCCTGCCAGGCCGAGACAACTCTGCTGGGAATCGCCGAGGTGTCCGGCGACGAGGGGCCCTTGCGCGCGGCGCTTGAAAGCGAGGCGGAGAAGCTCCGGGGCTTTGGCGTTTCGCCTGAGCTTGTTTTGCGAACCGGCGAGCCGATCCGCGAAATTTTGCATCAAACAACCTCCACCCAGTACGATCTCACGATCATCGGCGCGGAACGCAAAGGCACCACCGGCCTTTATTGGCGCGCGGAAAAAAGCTACGAAGTGATCAAAGCGATCCCGTCGCCCGTTTTGCTGGCGACCGGCGCGTGCGAAACGCTGAAGAGCTTCGTCGTTTGCACCGGCGGCAAAAATTTCATCGACGCGGCCGTTCAATTGACTGGCAAAGTGGCCGCGGCAGTGGGCGCGTCGGTGACACTCCTGCACGTCATGGCGGAACCGCCCGCCATCTACGCCGATCTCGTGCGGCTCGAAGAAGATGTCGATCAACTCTTGCGCTCTGGATCCGAGCTCGGTCGCAACTTGCTTGCACAGAAAGAGAGTCTTGAGCGCCTCGGAGTCGCGACCGAAGTGCGCGTGCGCCATGGACTTGTCCTCAGTCAGGTTTTCGCGGAAGTGGGCGAAAGAAAACATGATCTGATCGTAACCGGCTCATCTCCGACGCGCGGCCCGCTTGGGCATTACATCATGGGCGATTTGACGCGGAGCATCGTCAATCGCGCGAACGTGCCGGTGCTCGTCGCGCGAGCGGCGAAATCGAGTGAAGCGCCGCGACCGGGCTTTTGGACAGCACTCAAACAAATTTTCGTTTCCCAGAGCGACAGAGAAGAACGCCAACGTTAACCGACAGCGGATTTTCTGGGATCGCCGAGTTCGCGACGGCCCAGGTTGAGTGGAACAGTCGGGAATGATGCGCGCCATGGTCTTAACGCAGCAAAAACCGGTGAGCCAATCGCCGCTGGTTTTGCGCGACCTCGACGAACCGCAGCCCGCGCCAGACGAAGTGCGTGTGAAAGTGAGCGCGTGTGCCGTGTGCCGGACGGACATCCATATCGTCGAGGGCGACCTGGCGATACACAGAACTCCGGTGATTCCCGGCCATCAGATCGTCGGTCGGATCGATCAAGTGGGAGAGAACATTACTCGATTTCGTGTGGGCCAGCGGATCGGAATCGCCTGGCTTCGTCACGTGGATGGCACCTGTCGGTTCTGCCGGGGTGGGCGCGAGAATCTCTGCCTCGGCTCGCGTTATACCGGCTACGACGCGGATGGCGGATATGCCGAATACGCCGTGGCGCCCCAAGACTTCGCTTATGAATTGCCCGAAGGTTTTGACGATGAACACGTCGCGCCGCTGCTCTGTGGCGGTTTGATCGGGTATCGCGCGCTCGAACGGGCGGCGGTGCCGGAACGTGGACGATTGCTCCTCGTCGGGTTCGGCAGTTCAGCTCACATCGTCATTCAGATCGCGCTGCACCGTGGTTACGAAGTTCATGTCGTTACTCGGAGCGAAAGCCACATCCGCCTGGCGAAAGAACTGGGCGCGGCGTGGGCAGGTGGTGATTTCCGCGATCTTCCCGGCAAGGTGGATTCGGCGATTCTGTTCGCCCCGTCGGGCAAGCTTGTCCCGCCGACGCTGGAAGCTCTTGATCGGGGAGGAGTTTGCTCGATCGCGGGCATTCATCTCAGCGACGTGCCTGGAATGAATTACGACCGGCATCTCTACCAGGAGCGCGAATTGCGCAGCGTTACATCGAACACGCGTGAAGACGCTCGCGCGCTTTTCGCTGAAGCGGGTGCGGCCGGCCTTCAGCTGCAAACAAGCGCCTACCAATTACAGGAGGCGAACCGCGCCCTCACGGACATGAAGCAGAGCAAGAGCGATGGCACTCCGGTCTTGCTCATCGACTCGAATTGAGACACGAACCCCTTCCGCGGCTCGACCGAGCGCCTCGCGGCTCCAGCTTGCGGCTTGGCGAGTGGGTGGCATGTTCCCGCGTTCTGCATTCAGGCCGAAGTAGCTCAGCTGGTAGAGCAGCTGATTCGTAATCAGCAGGTCACGGGTTCGAGTCCCGTCTTCGGCTCCACTGCTGACATCCAAGGCGGCCCTACGCCTGGGGCTGTATCGCTCGACTGCGTTGGTTCAATTGCGCCCACATCTTTCCGTGTTAACCTGCGACCTGAATCCGCTCTGCGACAAGAACTTCAAAGTGAATTTTCGACTGGTTCTAGCGTTTCTGATCTTGCTGCCGGTCCTCGCTTCCGCGGCTACCACGAATGTCAACGTGGGACAAGGCGGGACCAACTTCAACCCGAGCGGGGTCGTCATCCGGACGGGCGATGTCGTCAATTGGATTTGGGTCGCCAACAATCATAGTGTGACGTCCGGTCTTCCAAATAATCCGAATGGAATATTTGATTCGGGCATACGCAACAATGGGTTCACCTTCCCAGTGACATTCGGGACCGTTGGCGTTTACCCCTATTACTGCCGGGTCCACGGAGCGATGATGACGGGTACGGTGACCGTTGTGCTTGCAACACCGACGCCGACTCCGACCGCAACGCCAACTCCGCCAGTAACGCCAACGCCCCCAACGACGCCAACGCCCCCAGCGACGCCAACGCCCCCAGCGACGCCGACTCCGCCAGCAACGCCAACGCCCGGCGTGACTCCATCTCCAACCGCGACTCCGACTCCAACCGCGACTCCAACTCCAACCGC
>JBEEHC010000205.1:0-16467 GCA_041167205.1 Verrucomicrobiota bacterium | reverse complement strand
CGATTGATGCCACCTTAACTCCAGGAGCGTATACGGCGATCGTAAGAGGCAAGAGTAACACCTCGGGTGTGGCCTTGATCGAAGTGTACGACCTGAGTCAGGCCGTGCTGGCGAAGCTGGCCAATATCAGCACGCGGGCCTTTGTCAGCACGGGTGACAACATCGTCATTGGAGGGTTCCTGCTAGGCGGTCACAACGGTGCTGACAGGGTCATAGTGCGCGGGATCGGACCGAGCCTGAGTGCCTTGGGCGTGGCCAACGCGCTGGCTAATCCAACGCTGGAGCTGCGCGATAGTAACGGAGCGCTGCTGATCGCGAATAACGATTGGCAGGATAACTCAGCTCAAGCCGCGGAGCTGGCGGCCGCGGGTCTGGCGCCAACCAACAATCTTGAGTCCGGCATAGCAACGACACTACCACCGGGCCTTTACACCGCGTTGCTTGCCGGACTGAACAACGGCACCGGTGTTGGTCTTGTTGAAGTCTACGATCGCGGGCCCTAAGCGCGAAAGATTATCTCTCCTATTGCGCTAACCGCGCCAGGACGTAGCCGATCAAGCCGGTGGCCGGCAGCGTCAGCACCCACGCCCAAACGATCCGCTCAACAACGGTCCATTTCACACCGCTGAAGCGTTTCACTGCGCCGACCCCCATGATCGAGGTGGAGATGACATGCGTGGTCGAGAGCGGAATACCCCAGTGACTTGCTACCTGAATAATCACGGCCGCGCTGGTCTCGGCGGCGAAGCCGTGGACTGGTTGCAGCTTCACCATTTTATGGCCGAGGGTGCGAATGATTCGCCAGCCGCCGGCAGCGGTGCCCGCCGCCATGGTGGCGGCGCAGAGAATGATGACCCATTTGGCGACGACAAAATCCGGCGTGGCCAGGAAGTTGAACATGGGCGGAAGATCCTTGAACGCTCCACTCTTCGTGCCGGTGAACAGAGCGAGGGTGATGATGCCCATCGTTTTCTGAGCGTCATTGGTTCCGTGGCTATGCGCCATCCACGCAGCGCTGACCAGCTGCGCCTTTCCGAAAATTTTGTGGACGATGTGCGGTGTAAACGGACGCAACACGACGAACAGCAGAGCCATCAAGAACGCGCCGAGTAGAAACCCGATAACCGGCGAGGTGAGCATCGGCACGACGACTTTCGGCATGAGCCCCGTATTCCACTTCAGCACCGACCAGTCACCGCGCGCGGACGCGATGGCTGCGCCACACAGGCCTCCG
Source organism: Verrucomicrobiota bacterium (assembly GCA_041167205.1). Lineage (GTDB taxonomy): Bacteria > Verrucomicrobiota > Verrucomicrobiia > Chthoniobacterales > UBA10450 > AV80. Next base: position 15,233 of record JBEEHC010000205.1, on the reverse strand, counting down.
ATAAGCGCGTGACTGGAACTGGAGGGCAGACCCATCCACCAGGTCACCAGGTTCCAGATGATGGCGCCGAGCAGCGCGCAGAGCACCGTCGTCATCGTGATGACTTTGGTGTCGACGATGCCTTTCCCGATCGTCGAAGCGACCGCTGTCCCCATCAGAGCACCGGTGAGGTTGAAAAAAGCGGCCAGCGCGATCGCCTGGCGCGGCGTCAGGACTTTCGTCGAAACGACGGTAGCGATCGCGTTTGCCGCATCGTGGAAGCCATTGATGTATTCGAACGCGATGGCCGCGAGCACCACGATGATGAACAGGACCATTGCGGCGTGCCTCGATGGCGTTTACGAATACTTGAGCACGACCTGGAGAATGATGTTCCCCGCGTCGCGGCAGCGGTCGATCACCTTTTCGAGCAGCTCGTAGAGATCGCGCAGGAAAATGATCTGCTTGGTGTCGTAATCGCCGTGGAATAGCTCGCGCAGCAACTCGAGCTCCAGCTTATCCGCGTCGCCTTCGATCGTTTGCAGCCGCGCGTTTTTCTCGCGGGCCGTTGCGACGTCGGTGCCTTTGCGAAGTTCCTTCACCATGGCCAGGACGGTTTCCGCGGCCTGATCGAGCAACTCGAGATGCTTTTTGAAACTGCGGCCGTGGAGCTCGGCCGGGAAGATCACAATGCGCTCACCGATCTTCTCTACGGTCTTGGGAATCTTATAAAGCGCCGCCGCCAGGGCCTGGATGTCCTCTCGTTCCAACGGCGTGATGAATGTTTTGCAAAGCTGTTCCGTCAGCTCCTGGGTGATCTCCTTATCTTTTCGCCGGCTGTGGACGAACTCATCCAGGCTCGCGGGCGAATCGTGATGTTCGAGCTTCGCCAGAAGGGCCACGAGATGATGCACGCTGCTGTCCGCCTGCTCCGCGCTGGCCTCGAGCAAATCGAAAAACTTTTCGTCGTGTCCCAGAAATCTTCGGATCGAGAACATAAGCGGTTATAGCATTGCACCGCGCATGATGAGCAAGGCAATGCTGAAATAGATAATCAACCCCGTCACGTCCACGAGGGTTGCTACGAAGGGCGCGGACGAAGTGGCCGGATCGGCTCCGACCCGCCGCAAAATGAACGGGAGCATCGAGCCCGAGATCGATCCCCACAGGACGACGCCGATGAGCGCGAATCCGACGGTCATCGCCACGAGCGGCCAGTGTGGTCCGTAAATATTCGAGAACTGCGACCAGATCGCCACCCGCATGAAACCAATCACGCCGAGCACGCAGCCCAACATTAATCCGGCCATGATCTCCTTGCGCATGACGCGAAACCAGTCGCGCAAGGTCACTTCGCCCAGGGCCATGGCGCGAATGATCAACGTCGACGCTTGCGAGCCCGAGTTCCCGCCGCTGGAAATGATAAGCGGGAGAAAAAGCGCGAGCACCACGGCCTTAGCGATCTCCCCTGCGTAATAACCCATGGCCGAGGCCGTCAGCATTTCGCCGAGGAAGAGAATGACCAGCCAACCCGCGCGTTTGCGCACCATCCGCAGGAGCGAAATGCGCATGTATGGTTCGTCCAACGCTTCCATACCGCCGAATTTCTGGATGTCCTCGGTCGCCTCCTCTTCCGCGATATCGAGCATGTCGTCGCTGGTTACGATCCCGACCAGCACGCCGTTCGAGTCCACCACGGGCAAGGCCACGCGGTCGTATTTCCGAAAGGAGTTGAGCGCTTCTTCCTGCGAATCATTCACCTTCAGCGCCACGAATACGCGATCGCGAAAGTCGCTCACCTTTGCCTCGAGCGGGCGCAGGAGAAACTCGCGCATGCGCAGGTCGTCGATGAGCTTTCCGCGCTCGTCGACGACATAAATCACATTGAGCGTCTCGCTGTCGTGCCCAAATTCGCGCACGTGGTCGAGCACTTCCTGCACCGTCCAATCGTCATGTACGGCGATGAAGTCCGGCGTCATTAAGCGTCCGATACTGTCTTCGGGATAACCGAGCAGTGCTTGCGCGATGCGGCGTTCTTCCGGGGAGAGAAGTTTGATCAACTGCCGCGCCGCGGCGCTCGGCATTTCCTCCAGCCGCGCCGTGCGATCGTCCGGCGACATTTCATTCAAAATCGCGACGACCTGCTCGTGGGCCATCGCGCGAAGCAATTGTTGCTGCGCTTCTACGTCGAGATACTCGAACACGTCCGCAGCGAGCGCGTTGGGCAGGAGACGGAAAATGATGACCTGCTCATCCTCCGGCATGTCGAGAATCACCTCGGCCACATCCGCGGGCGCCCATTCGCGAAAAATTTCCCGAAGCGCGCCGAAATCGCGCGAGTCGATCAGGCTTCGAATTTCTGGCTGGAGAATTTTCCCGACCATGATGATGACGAAGGTGAAAGGATCAACTGCGCGCCGCCGAGCTTTGTAACACTCGCTTTCATGAAGCGCAATCGCCACAGAAAGGAGTTGGGAGGGCAAGACTCCGTCGAGCCAGGGACCGAACGACGGCTCCGCGGGGCTTCGCCCTGCGGATGACCTTCTCTCCGCTTGGAATTTCGAAGAAACTCGGCAATATGAGCCCGATGACAGCGAAAGGGACGGCGCCCATGATCCGACGCGAAATCGGTGATGACGGAATCTGTGTCGTCACCTTCGATCGGCCCGAATCGGGCGCGAATATCTTCGACCCGCCGACCATGCAAAATCTCAGCGAGCATCTCGACGCGATCGAAAAGGACCCATCGGTCCGCGGTGTCATCGTGACGTCCGCAAAGAAGTCGATTTTTATTGCCGGCGCCGATCTCAAGACGCTGCTCAAACAGGCGGAGATTGGCGAGCTGCGCGCTTTCATTGCCGAAGGGCAGAAGGTTTTCAATCGTCTCGTGGCGTTGAAAGTCCCAACCGTCGCCGCCATCCACGGCGCTTGCGCTGGCGGCGGCTACGAGATCACGCTGGCCTGTGACTATCGCATCGCCTCCAACGATCCGGCGACGAAGATCGGTTTGCCCGAAACGACGCTCGGCCTCGTGCCAGCCTGGGGCGGCGCCACCCGTCTCCCGCGCCTGGTCGGACCGGATGTCGCGGCGGAGGTCATTCTCAAGGGAAAACTTTACAGCGCGGACGAAGCCTTGAAGCTCGGCTTGGTCGACGAGGTGACTTCCCGTGAGCAACTGCTCGAGGCGGCGCGCAAGAAATTGGGCGAGGGAAAACGAAAAGCTTCCGTCCTGAAAGGCGGCATGACCGTCGCGGCGCCGAAAGCCGGAGGAAATGCCGCGCCGGGCCGCGCCTACGAAATCATCCAACGCAGCAGCGATTCGTCGATCGACGAATCGCTCGCAATGGAGGTCGAGGCGATCAGCGAGCTGGGAGCGACCGATGCTACGCAAAACCTGATCCGCAATTTTTTCCTGGCGGACAAATATCGCAAAGGCTCGTCCAAGACAGCGCCGGAGAAGATCATGCACGCAGCGGTTATCGGCGCCGGCATCATGGGCTCGGGGATCGCGCAATGGCTTAGCTCGCGCGGTGTTTCCGTTATCTTGCGCGACGTAAACTCCGAGGCCATTGATCGCGGCCTGGCCAACATCGACAAGACTTACGGCGACGCGGTGAAGCGCGGCTTGATGAGCGAGGCCAAGGCCAAGGAAGGCCGCGCACGCATCGTTGCTTCCACGCAACCGGGAATGCTGCGCGACGTCCAAATCGTGATCGAAGCGGCGTCGGAAAAGCTTGAGATTAAGAAGAAGATTTTTGTCGATCTAGCAGCCACGACGTCGCCCACGGCGATTCTCGCCACGAATACTTCGGCGCTGCCGATCGGGGAACTGGCGACCGCTACCGGGTCACCCGGGCGCGTGATCGGTTTGCATTTCTTCAATCCGGTCAGCCGCATGAAATTGATTGAAGTGGTCGTCGGCCGGCAGACGTCCGATGAAACACGCGATCGCTCACTGGCTTTCGCCCGGCAGATCGGAAAGCTTCCAGTGTTGGTGCAGGATTCGCCAGGTTTCCTGGTTAACCGCGTGCTCTTTCCGTATCTGCTGGATGCCGCCGAAATTTTTCAAAGCGGCGTCAGCGTCGAGGAGATCGACCAGGCGCTTTTGGAATGGGGCATGCCGATGGGGCCGCTCCGTTTGATCGACGAGATCGGCGTCGACATCACGGTGGATATTGCCAACACCCTGGAGAAGGCGTTTGGCTCGCGCGATCGCGCGCCGGAAATTTTGCAGAAGATGCATGACGCCAAAATGCTGGGACGCAAGGCCGTCGGCGGATTCTACAAATACGAAGGCAAACAGCAGACGCCGAATGAAGCGTTGCAGGAATGGAGGCAGGAGTCCGGCGGGAATTTCGCGGCCGAAAACATCACGGACCGCCTCACTTTTCTGATGGTGAACGAAGCGGCGCGTTGTCTCGAGGAAAAGGTCGTCGCGACGCCGGAGGACGCGGATTACGGCATGATTCTTGGCACCGGATTTCCCACTTTTCGGGGCGGTCCCCTCCGTTATGCGGAAAGTTATGGGTTGAAAAAGCTTGTGACCGCGATGGATGGACTGCATTCGCGCGCCGGAGAGAAATTTGCGCCGTGCGATTTGCTTCGTCAGCACGCCCAGGATGGGACTACATTTTATGGCAGGTAGGGACGCATCTCCGAGGCATCCGGCGAAATTAGTCGGCGCGCTCTGAGAGCACGCCCTCCCTGGCAAAACATGAACTCACCGCTCGAAGCACCGGAGAAACAGATCGCGGAAGAAACCAGCGCGAAGCCTGCCCCCGCGTCCGTGATCGACACTTCCAAGATGTCGGCGGGCAAGGCCGCCGCGCTCGACCTGGCCGAAAGTTCGCGCGATCCGCTCGATGAGCGCGGCAGCTTCGCGAGCAACCTCTTCATCGGCCGCTACGATTTCGATCGCATCTTTCCCTTCCCGGAGCAGAGCGCCGAAGATCGCGCCGCGGGTGAAGGATTTCTCGCGGAACTCCGCGCCTATCTCGAGACGAACGTGGATGCGGACGAGATCGATCGCACTGGCGAAATTCCGCAAAAGAATATCGACGATCTCTTCGCGATGGGCGCTTTCGCCATCAAGATTCCGAAGCAGTACGGCGGCCTTGGTTTATCTCAGATAAATTACGGCCGCGCCGCGATGCTCCTTGGCAGCTGGGACGCCAACCTGACTGCGCTCGTCTCCGCTCATCAATCAATCGGCGTCCCGCAACCGTTGCTCCTTTTCGGCACGGAAGAGCAAAAGCAAAAATATCTGCCACGCGTGGCGCGGCACGAGATCTCGGCCTTCGCGCTCACGGAGTCGCATGCCGGGTCCGATCCGGCCACGATGAGTCTCCGCGCGGAACTGACACCGGACGGCTCGGCCTTCATCCTCAATGGCGAAAAGCTCTGGTGCACCAACGGCCTGAAAGCCGGTGTCCTCGTCGTCATGGCCCAGACCGCGCCGAAAATGGTGAACGGCAAGGAGCGCAAACAAATCACTGCGTTCATTGTCGATGTCGATACGCCCGGGCTGGCGATGCCGCATCGCTGCCACTTCATGGGATTGCGCGCGCTTTACAACGGCGTCGTCACTTTCAAGGACGTGCGCGTCCCGCGCGAGAACATCATCGCCGGCGAAGGAAAAGGGTTGAAGGTGGCGCTGACGACGTTGAACACCGGCCGCCTGACGATTCCGGCGGCGTGTGTCGGGCTTTGCAAACGCCTTCTCGAAATCTCGCGCGACTGGGCGGCAAAGCGGGTGCAATGGGGCGTTCCGATCGGGCAGCATTACGCGATCGCGGGCAAGATCGCGGAGATGGCCGGGAACACCTTCGCCATGGAAGCGATCACGTTCCTCACCTCCGCTCTGGTCGACCGGAAGGCGGGCGATCTGCGGATCGAGACCGCCATGTGCAAAATGTGGTCGACCGAAATGACCTGGAAAATTGCGGACGACGCGATGCAGGTGCGCGGCGGCCGCGGTTATGAGACGGCCGAATCGCTCGCCGCACGCGGAGACGAGCCGATCGCGGTCGAACGATTCCTGCGCGATTGCCGCATCAACACCATCTTCGAGGGTTCGAGCGAGATCATGCGGCTCTTCATTGCGCGCGAAGCGCTCGATCCGCATCTCAAGATCGGCGGCGCAATTTTCAATACGCAGTTGCCGATGATGACGCGGATCAAATCGATGTTCAGCTCCGGCTCGTTCTACACGCGTTGGTATCCGAAGCAGTGGATGGGCGGCAACGCCGGGAACCTCGATCATTTGCACGCCGATTTGCGGGAGTACGTGAATTACGGCGCGTCGACGAGCAAGCGGCTCGCCCGTGGTTTATTCCACGCCATGATGCGCTTCGGTCCGAAGCTCGACCGCGAGCAGCTCCTGCTCTCGCGCTTCGTCGGCGTCGCCACTGAACTGTTCGCGATGAGCGCCACCTGTGCGTTCGCGCAGGCGAAGATCAACGCCGGTGAGCCGGCCACGGAAGTTCTCTCGCTCGCGCATTACTTTTGCGGCTCGGCCCGTTCGCGGATCGATCATCACTTTGCCGGGACGAGCCGCAATGCCGATCAGCGCGGATACAACCTGACCCAGGAGTTACTCGCGGGTAAACACGAGAACCTGCGTCGCGGCATCGTTTGAGGTGGATCGCGCGCTCCGGTTGACCAACCGCACCCCTCCATCTAACCTCAGCGGATGAGTATGCCGTCCGTGCTCACGGAGGCGGCCCGCACATCATCGCGGCGCCGCATCAGCGAGAGCAACACACCATTTCACGATAAAGCTCAGGCCGCTGCCGCCGCTCTGAAAACGCTCGAGCAGCACGTCCTGCTCGATGGCTTCAAGATCGTGATCGATCTCGAGAAAAGCCGCGGCTCTTACTTGCACAATGAGGTCAACGATCAGCGCCTGATCGATCTCTACGGCTTCTTCGGCTCGAACCCGATCGGCTTCAATCATCCGCATTTCGAGCGCGCCGAGGTGAAGGCCGATCTCCTTCGCGCCGCCCAAATCAAGATCGCGAACTCGGACGTTTATTCCGAAGCTTACGCGGAGTTTGTGGAAACATTCGTGCGTGTCGCCGGCCTGCCGCCGCTCGAGCGCTATCTCTTCATCGAGGGCGGCTCCCTCGCGATCGAGAACACGCTCAAGGCCGCGATGGATTGGAAGGTGCGCAAGAACATCGCTGCCGGCCGGGGCGAACGCGGCACCGAGATTTTGCACTTCCGCAAGGCGTTCCACGGACGCAGCGGTTACACCATGAGCCTGACGAACACCGATCCGCGCAAGACCGATCTGTTCGCCAAGTTCAAATGGCCGCGCGTTTCTAATCCGCACATCGACTTTTCGCTGCCGGAATCGGAGCAGACGAAAGATGTGATCGCGCGTGAAAAGCAGTCGGAGCAGGAAATTATGAAATTCATCGAGGAGCGCGGTGTCGACATTGCCGCGATCATCATCGAACCAATCCAGGGCGAAGGCGGCGACAATCATTTCCGCGGGGAATGGCTCCAGACGCTCCGCCGCATTTGCGACGAGAACGAGATGCTTCTCATATTCGACGAAATCCAATGCGGCATGGGAACGACGGGCCGCAACTGGTGCTGCGAGCATTTCGGCGTAAGACCCGACCTGATGGCTTTCGGAAAAAAGGTGCAGGTCTGTGGCGTGATGGCTGGTCCGCGCCTCGATGAAGTTCAAGACAACGCTTTCCGGCTCCCCAGCCGGTTGAACTCAACCTGGGGCGGAAATTTCACCGACATGGTGCGGTCGACGCACTTTCTGCGCGTCATCGAGGAAGAGAATCTCGTCGCCAACGCCGCAAAAGTCGGCGCGCATTTCCTGAAAGCTCTCCAGGAATTACAACGTGACGAACCGATCGTGACAGCGGTGCGCGGGCGCGGTCTTTTCCTCGCCTTCGATTTGCCCGATCCGGAAACGCGCGACGAATTCTGGAAGGGCGTGTTTGATCGCGGCGCCCTGGTTCTGAAGTCGGGCGAACGCGCCATTCGTTTCCGCCCCGCGCTCGATATCTCGGCGGAAGTCGTCGACGAAGCGATGGAACTGCTGCGCGAGCAATGCCGGGCGATGCGCAGGTAGGGTGGATCGTGCGCTCCGCGCGCGATGCCAAAATAATGGCCCCGAAAGCGTTCGGGGCGACTAACATAAGAAACATCGAGCGCTGAGCGCTCGATCCACCAACGAATATGCAAACAATCCTCAATAATCTTGGTCTCGCTGACGAAAACGACGGCGTGTTTTTTGGCGAGTGGCGCGGTGGCGGCGCAATCATCGACAAGATTTCGCCGATCGATGGACGGAAAGTGGCCAGCGTGCGCACCGCTTCGAGTGAGGATTACGACGTCGCCATCTCTCGCGCGCACGAGGCGTTTTTGAAATGGCGCACAACGCCCGGGCCGGTTCGCGGGGATACGGTCCGCCGCCTGGGCAACGCGTTACGCGAGTTCAAACACGATCTCGGTCAACTCGTGACGCTCGAAACCGGGAAGATCATCGCGGAGGGCGAAGGTGAAGTGCAGGAGATGATCGACATCTGCGATTTCGCCGTCGGTCAATCGCGCATGCTTTATGGCCTGACGATCCAATCGGAGCGGGCCAGTCACCGTTTGATGGAGCAATGGCATCCGCTCGGTGTTGTCGCGGTGATCAGCGCTTTCAATTTCCCCGTTGCGGTCTGGTCGTGGAACGCGGCGCTGGCCGCCGTCTGCGGTGACGCGACGGTTTGGAAGGCTTCGGAAAAAACGCCGCTCACTGCCATTGCCGTAACGAAAATTGCCGAGCGCGTCTGTCGAGAAACGGGAGTCGATCCGGCGATTTTCACCTTGCTCATGGGCGACCGAAAAACGGTGGGACAGAAATTGTCGGCGGACCCGCGCATTCCTTTGATCTCCGCCACGGGCTCCGTCCAGATGGGCCTGCATGTCGCGCAAACAGTCCATGGCCGGCTCGGCAAAACGATCATGGAACTGGGCGGAAATAACGCGCTCATCGTCGCTCCCAGCGCCGACATCGAAATGGCGACCCAATCGATTTTTTTCGGCGCAGTCGGCACGGCGGGCCAGCGCTGCACCTCGACGAGGCGGGTGATTCTCCACGAATCAATCGCCGACAAAGTGCGCCAGAAGCTGCTGTCCGCTTACAAGAGTTTGCGAATCGGAAATCCGCTCGAACCCCAGACGTTGATGGGTCCGTTGATCGACAAAGGCGCCGTCGACATGGTGCAGCAATCCATCCAGCGATTGAAGGACGAGGGCGGCGAAGTTCTTTATGGCGGCGAGCGCCTCGAAGGCGCGCAATATCAGGGCGGCTGCTACATGACGCCGTGCCTGGCGAATGCGAAACCTGATTTCAAGATTGTCTGTCATGAGACCTTCGGGCCGCTCCTTTATCTGCTGACCTATCGCGATTTCGACGAAGCGATCGCGATCAACAACGGCGTGCCACAGGGGCTGACCTCCGCCATCTTCACGAACGACGTCCGCGAAGCGGAGAAATTCCTGAGCGCGGTCGGGAGCGATTGCGGCATCGCGAACGTCAATACGGGGACGAGTGGCGCGGAGATCGGCGGCGCGTTCGGCGGCGAAAAGCAAACCGGCGGCGGCCGGGAAAGCGGGAGCGATTCGTGGAAGAGCTACATGCGCCGGCAGACGAACACGATCAATTATTCGACCGAGTTGCCATTGGCCCAGGGGATCCAGTTTGGCAGCGGCGACGCCGGCAGCGCGACGGCGTAATAAGACCGGGTCGCGCAGACGGCGAGGGGACTTCCCATCGCACGGTGCGTTATTCTAAGAGGCGACTACGCTTCGTCCGAGGATAACGCCCATATTTCGCGGGAGCGGCTTACCCAATGTGAGGTCGGCGCTCCTCCCGTGGTCGCGGTCCCGTCTGGGCGGCTCGGGATGACAAAAGTGCGCCAGCTCGACCACTTAACTGGCAAACGCCGACATTCCGGTAATCTGTTCGCCGAGCACCAGCAGGTGCACATCGTGCGTCCCCTCGTAGGTCTTGACGCTTTCGAGGTTGCACATATGCCGGAAGCACTGGTGCTCATCGAGAATACCGACGCCGCCCAGGATGTCGCGCGCGGTGCGCGCCGCGTCGAGCGCGATTTCGACGTTGTTCATCTTGGCCATGGAAATGTGATAATGCTTCGCCGTGCCGGCGTCCTTCATTTGCGCCAGGCGATGGGCCAGCAACTGCGCTTTCGTAATTTCGGTGAGCATGCGCGCCAGCTTCGCCTGCACCAATTGGAAACCGCCGATCGGACGGCCGAATTGCACGCGGCTCGTCGCGTACTGCCGCGCCTCATCGTAGCACGCCATCGCCGCCCCGAGCACGCCCCAGGCAATTCCGTAACGCGCCTGGTTGAGACATAAGAGCGGCGATTTCACTCCGCCGCTTTGCGGCAACAACGCGCTCGTCGGTATGGCGCAGTCGTCGAATTCGAGCGTCGCCGTCAACGCCGCCCGCAGCGAGAGTTTGCCCTCGATCAGGGCCGCCGTGAAACCCGGCGTTCCCTTTTCGACCAGGAATCCACGGATCGCGCCGGCACTCTCCGGATCGACACCAGCTTCGCCCTCGAGCTTGGCCCAGACCACCGCCACATCGGCGATGGTGCCGTTGCCAATCCACTTCTTCGTTCCAGTGAGACGATAACCGTCGGCGGTCCTGCGTGCGCGGCAGCGCAGACCGCCGGGATTCGAACCGAAGTCGGGCTCCGTCAGTGCAAAACAACCGAGCTTCGTGCCCTGCGCCATCGCCGGCAGCCAATATTTCTTCTGTTCTTCCGACCCGAACAAATTGATCGCCATCATGGCAAGCGAGCCCTGCACGGAGGCGAAAGTGCGCAGTCCGCTGTCGCCGCGTTCGAGCTCCTGCATCATCAGTCCGGCCGCGATACTCCCGAGCCCGGCACAGCCGTAGCCTTTGATGCTCGGCCCGAAGACACCGAGCTTGGCTAGGTCTGGGACGAGTTCCATCGGGAAGGTCCCGGCGCGATAGTGTTGCGTGACTACTGTCAGAAAGCGCTCCTGCACCCATTGGCGCACCGCATCGCGTGTACGACGCTCGTCCGCTGTCAGCAGTTCATCGAGATTGTAGAAATCAACGGCTTCGAACGTTGGCATTGGGATCCTGACCGGCCGATTGTAGGGCAAGCGCTCCCGCTTGCCATCGCTTTTTCCGGCAGGCGGAGCGCCTGCCCTACAATTTGCTCTTCCCGGCGCGCTTTCTGTTCCGGCCTCTTATCCTTGGTGGGCTGTAGTCAACTCAAAGAGTCCGCCGACGGTCTTGGCGGTTTCCATACTCATGATGAAGCCCTGCAACTGTCTTGCACTGATCCTGGCCGATAATGTCGCCGCCCAGCGCGGTGAATTTTACCGCAATTTCTTCCTCCGTCATTGGATCGCGCGGTTCGCCCTTCTACACGCGCCGCCCGTACACAGTTTTACCTTGCGTTCAGAATTGCACATGGATCTGAACGCCACTTCGACGGCGGTCCGTCGATCCCGAAGCGGAACCGGCCTACGCCTTGTCGTAAACGATCGTGTTCTTGAACTTCTTCCCGTCCGCGCCAGTGCCACTCATGTTGAGCGTGCGCGATTTGCCATCCTTCGCGACGGTGCTGCGGCCAGTCCACGATGTTTTCCCGTCCTTCATCCCGGTAATATCGTAGGTGCGATCATCCACCATTTTGTAGGCCATCGTGTCCCAACTAAGGTTTCCCTTAACCTTGGACGCTTTGCCGTCGGTCGTTCCCATCCAGACCCCGTGGGTCGGTTTCCCATCCTTGTCCGTCCCGTCCACCGTCACCTGAATCTTATCTTTCTTCTCGGCGTAAACGACGGTGTTCGTCTTCCCCATGCCCGGCGCCATCTTCGATTTCGCCTCGTTGACTTTCCATGTTCCAACGTGCGCGTTCATCTTGGCGGCCTCCTTCTTCGGGGCCATTGTTTTTGCGGTTTTTTCAACCGCTGGACTTGCCGCCGGCTCGGTTGCTTTCGCTGCACCAAAACAAAATGCGGCTCCCATAAATGACAGGGCCACAGCCACTACTGCAATTCGAGTTTTCATCATGCGGGGGATTCCGGCAGAAGTGTCGTTAGACGTCAATACCAATTCGGGCGTGGTTGCAAGAACGTAAATACCAAGCAGCTGTCGGTTTGGAAAAGCATTGACCCAAAACCCGAAGCCGGTCTTTGATCACAGGATGAAAACAAGATTCATCCTGGCTGGTTGTATTGCTCTGCTTTCGGTAGCATTCGTCTGTCCGGCCCGGGCGGCGGACGCGAAAATTGAACAAGCTCTTCGTGATGCCGATGCGGAATGGTCCAGAGTCGCAACAGCGAAAGATCTCGATAAGACGGTCTCCTTTTATGCCGACGACGCGACAGTCCTGCCGCCGAATCAACCGATGGTCACATCGAAGGCTGGCATTCGAAATTTGTGGAAAGGATTTTTCGACAGCTTGACGGATATCAATTGGAAAACCACTCGCGTGGAAATAGCGAAGTCCGGCGAGATGGGCTATTTGATTGGCACCTACGCGATGACGATGAAAGGCGGCGCCAAGGATACAGGCAAGTACTGCGAGGTTTGGAAAAAACAAGCCGACGGCAAATGGAAAGTCGCCGCCGACATGTTCAGTTCCGATTTGCCGGCCACACCTGCCGAGAAAAAATAGGTGCGAGCCGCACTGGGGGAACAGCCGCAGCCTTATCGACTGAGTCATTCGAGCTTCGTCATTGTAGCGCCATGCATCTCGATTTCGCCAGTGCGCTCAATCTTGTTTCGACCGTCACGTTGATCGGCGCGCTTGTCTTCACCGGCATGCAGGTGCGCGCCGCCAATCGCGCACGCCGCGACCAAGCGGCGGTGACCGTGATTGAAACCGCCGCTCTGAGCGAGAACTCGGCCCGTTTCCTGGAATTGCTCAGCGAAATTCCGGAAGGCGCTTCTGCGAGTGTAATTGACAGTTTGGATGCAGACACGAGGCGCCAGATTTTTCTGTTCGGACTTCGGGTGGAGGTAATCGGCTACATGGTTTTTCACGGTTTGGTTGACGTTCAAACCGTGAACGATTTGGCTGGTGGCGCGATCCTCAGTTTTTGGTCGCGCGCGAAAAGCTGGTCGATGGAAAGGCGGAAGCGCACGGGCCACGATGAATTTTTGGAATGGTGCGAATGGCTCGCAACGCAGATCACGCAGTATCGCGCCACGCGACCTTATGTTCCGGCTTACGCGCGGTCCGCGCCATAACGCCCAAGAGATGATAGTGCGCCTATGAACCGGGAAATGCTTGCGGCGATCGGGCAGCTAGCGGCCGTGTTTGTCGGAATTCCTTCTCTCATTTATCTCGCCGTTCAAATCAGAGAACAAACCACGGTGATAAGCCCAAGGCTTTCTCAGCCTTCAATCTGCGCGAGATCGCGTTGTCGGAGAACGCACATTAACGATTTTGCAAACCCCCATGCGCGGCGGGCTGCTCCATCCCATCTGGTATCTTCCCTATATCGATCATTACGCGGTGCTCGGCGCGGCCGGCATGGTCCTGCGCCGGCGCGGTTATGACCGGTTCTTTGCCTGGTACCAGCTCGTCACCATTCTGGCCTGGTCGCTTCTCGTCCGGCGTTTTCTGCTCAAAGCGGGCTTAACATGAACCTTGGCAATCGACATTTGTCGAGCGTGTGGACACCCTCACTGCGGTCGCGCTAACAGTTGAAACCTATGTCGTTCGAACAATTGTCTTATCTCGCCCAGATGGTTGCCTCGGTCGGCGTGATTGTGTCTTTGATCTTTGTCGGTTTACAGATCAGACAAAATACGGGCGCGCTCCAGCGCAACGAACACAATTCCACCATGGCGCAATGGACGGTGATCCGCATGGCCATCGCCAAAAACCGCGATATTGCCGAATTGATGACTGCCGGCTTGCACGGAGAGTCTGCCCTCGGTGCCGCCGATCAGCTGAGGCTGGAGCAAATGCTACAAGAAAATCTGTGGGCGTCCTTCCACATTTGGGAGAGAACGCAGCGCGGTATTTTTCCAAAGGGCACTTTCGAATTAGCAGTCGGCCCTCACTTAAGCGGCCTGCTTGGAACTGTGCGCGGCGAAGCCTGGTGGCGTAGCGCGAAACATACCGGCTTCATTCCCGGGTTCGTCGCTGACGTTGACGCGTTGCTCGCCAAGAACAGCTAAGAAAAGGAGAGGAGAAATTAAGAATTATGAAACGATCTGGCGTCGCCGCCGCTAACGGAGGGAATCAAAATGTCAGCATTTGAACACGTCACCGCGCTTTTATCATTCGTTTATGCCCTGGCCTTGACGCATTTGTTGTCGCGTATCGCTGAACTCGTCGTGGTGCGGGAGCGCGTGCGTTTTTCCGGGCTGCTCGCGCTGGGAATGGTCAACGCGATTCTTTTGGTCTTCGCCAACTGGTTGTCGCTTTGGGATTTTCGCTCGATCAAAACCTGGGACCTCGCGTCCATCGCTGTTGGGTTCTTGCTCGCGGTTTCGATGTTTTTTATTTGCGTGTTGGTCGGGCCTAAAGCTCACGATGAAGGGCCCATTGATCTGGAAGATTTCTTCTGGCGCCAGCGGCCATATTTCTACGGTGCCCTCGTGGCCTGCGCCCTCCTGTCCTTGCTCGCTAATCTTGATTTTCTGAAGACAGCCAATGCCGCGTTATTCGTGAAGCAAAATCTGACCGTCCTGCCGATGTTCATCCCAACTCTGCTCGGACTTATGTCTCGCAAACGATGGGTCCAGTGGGCCGCGGGCTTCTGCTATCTGGCCCTTTTGCTCGGATACACAATCCTGTTCTACAGCACACTGAGTTGAGGCGCGGATAATCTTGCCTCGGAAAGAATCAAAATGTCCGCGGCGCGCGCGATCACCTCCACTTTGATTTCCTTCACGTCGTCGGCCTTGAGGTTGTGTTCCTTGACTGTCTTCATCATCGCGGAGACCGATCCACGGAAGCAGCAGGGGAGATAAAAGCACTAAGTCCGCATTTTCAGACGGTTTTCGCGACGGGCTCGAAATAGGAGCGGGTACTTCAGCCTCGAGTTTCGCCCCTAGACTTGGGCAGATAGTTCCCCTACTAATCTCGATGCAAAGGCGAGCGGCGATCATCACGGCTCTCCGAACACCTGTCGGTCGGCACGCGGGCGCATTGGCGTCGGTTCGCCCCGACGATCTTGCCGCCCACATCATCAAGGCCGTCGTGGAGCGATCC
>JBEEHC010000204.1:0-13883 GCA_041167205.1 Verrucomicrobiota bacterium | reverse complement strand
TGATTCAGTGACGCCGCCCAAAATTTCGGATTGAATCCCAAAGTCTCGTCCGACTTTGACATCGCGGACCTCGACCACGCCTTTCGCGTCCACTACCGCCACCTGGAGGTTCTTGCCGCGAAAGATCAGCGTGTTATCAGGCAGGATGAGCAGCTTTCCCAGAACGCTGGGAGGCACCCGGACCGTAGCATAGCTGCCAGCCGTGATCTCATTTTGTGCGTTATCCACTTGTAGCTCCACCTGCATTGTCCGCGAGTCGGGTGAGACCGACTCGGAAGTCGTGGCTACCTTACCCGGGTACGGCTTTCCGCCTGCTGTCCCTACAAGAACATCGAAAGTTTGTCCGACGGCGACGTTAGGCGCCTCCGCCTGGGGCACGCGGAAATAAACGCGCAACGATTGGGACTGCTGGATATGAAACATTTCCATGCCGCCGCTCGGATTGATCAGGTCGCCGACCTCAACGTTTCGGATCGTAATCGTCCCAGGGAAGGGTGCGATGACCCGTTGAAAAGCTTGCAGATCTTGGAGCCGCTTAACGTTCTCTTTGTTATTCTCGAGGTTAGCTGCCTGGACGCCCTGGGCTGCGGCCGCGTTCTCGGAATCTAGCTGTGACACGACCCCCTCGGAAAAAAGCTTCTGAAACTTGTCATTCGTGCTTTTGGCCAGATCGAAATTTGTCTGGGCAAGCTTGAGCTGGGCGAGGGCCTGCTTCAGTTGCTGGTTGAGGTCGGGAGTGTCGATTTCGGCCAGTAACTGGCCCTGCTCAACGTGCGCGCCAATGTCGACAAGGCGGTTTTTCAGGTAACCGCTAACTTGCGCGAAAATCGACGTGTCCAGCCAGGGCCTGACTTCTGCGGGTAAGGTGAGGCCACTGCCGGGCACGGTGGAAGATGGTGAAACCACCACCACCTTGGAAACCGCCAACTGGTTTGTATCCGCCGTCGCGGTTTGTCGCTGCCGCCATTGAGGAATAAACCCAATCACCAAGGCGATCAGGAGAATGGCGCCGCCCACGATAATGATCCGACGAAATCGAATTGCTGGCTTGGCCGCCGACTTGTCAGGGGGAGCTGACCTTGCCTGACGGTGGGACGACAAGAATTCGAAGGGACCCGCATGACTTGTAGTAGTGCTCATAAATAAACAGATTCTTAGGTTGCCGGGATGGCTGCACCGAGGTCTCCCGATGCGGCGTTTTCTTTCGGTTCGGTCGTGGCTGTGACTGCGTCTTGTCGATGCAACAGGCTAAACACCACGGGCACGAAAAAGAGCGTAGCGACGGTGGCGAGCATAAGGCCGCCGATTACGGCGCGGCCGAGCGGCGCATTCTGCTCGCCGCCTTCACCGAGACTTAGCGCCATCGGTAACATGCCGATAATCATCGCGGTCGCCGTCATGATCACTGGGCGCAAGCGGCCGGTGCCAGCTTCCCAAGCTGCTTGCAAAGGAGTTTTTCCTTCCTGCAGGTGGGTGCGCGCAAAGGTCACCACGAGAACAGAATTAGCAGTGGCGACACCAAGGCACATGATGGCACCCATCATTGCGGGAACGCTTAAGGTAGTGCTCGTGATGTGCAGACCCCACACCACACCCGCAAGAGCGCCGGTCAGCGCGGTCAGAATAATGAATGGATCGAGCCAGCTCTGAAAGTTGACCACGAGCAGCAAATAGATCAGCGCAATCGCCATCAGCATTCCGATGCTCAAACCGGTGAAACTCGAGCTCATGGTTGAGGCTTGCCCGCGCAGAATAATATCGGTGCCGGGCGGCGCCGTTTTTTTCGCCTGCGCAATAATGGGCTTAATGTCGCTCAGCACGCCACCCAGGTCTCGGCTAGCGACCCCGCCGAACACATCCACTACCGGCATTACGTTGTAATGCGAATAGATCGGCTGACTGGTGGTCCGCGAAAAACTGGCCAGGTTACTAAGTAGCTGGCCATTGCCCTTTCCTGGGGCAGAAGCGCTAATCGGCATCGACGATAGGTCGGAGAGTGTAGTTGTCTGGGTCTCCGGTACTCGAACATTGACGAGATATTGAACCGAGGTCTTGGGATCAAGCCAGTAGGTCGGTGTTATTTGGCTGCTGCCACTCAAACCGAGCAGGACCGAGCTAGCTACGTCTCTTTCCGTTAGCCCGAGCTGTGCCGCCTTTGTTCGATCGACTGAAAACAGGACTCGCTGGAGGTCGCGCGGCTGCTGCACCCGCACGTCCACAGCGCCGGGGACTTGACGGATTTTATCGGCAATCGAATTCGCCACTTGTTGGTCCGCCGTTTGATCTCGCCCCACGACCTGAATGTCATAGGGAGCCGGCAGCCCGAAGCTAACGGTTTCACTTACGATATCGGCCGGCAGGAAATAAAAGATCACGCCAGGAAAGTCGCGGTTAAGGCTCAGGCGCAGGTCGCGCACATAATTCGCCGTCGGACTATGGCCGGCTTTTAATGAGACCAGGATATCGGCATCGGCTGGTCCTGAGACACCGCTGTCGTTGTAGGTCAGGTTGATTCCCGAAGACGGAAGTCCAATATTATCGATCACACCCTCGAGTTCTTTTGCCGGAATTCGGCGGCGAATCGCAGACTCGATTTCGTCGACCAACTTGGCGCTTTGCTCGATGCGCGTGCCGGTCGGTGCGCGCACATGCAATCGAAACGTTCCTGCATCCACCGTGGGAAAGAAATCCTGCCCGAGAAACGGAACGAGGACCCACGACACGACGCAAAAGCTGAGGAATCCGACTGCGAAAGCCGCACGATGATTTAGGATTGTGCCCAACAAATTGCCATAACCTTCCTTGGATCGATTGAAGGCCTTTTCAAAACCATGCTGGAGAGCCGCCAGCGGTCGCACCCAAAGCGGCGCCTTCTTTTCGCCGCCGGCCGGTACTTTGTGGTGATGGCGCTCAAACCACATAATCAGCGTCGGCGTCAGCGTGCGCGAGAGTGCGTAAGAAGCAATCACGGCAAAAACTACCGCCTCCGCCAAGGGCACGAAGAGGTAACGCGCCACGCCGGCCAGAGAGAACATTGGGACAAAGACAATGCAGATGCACATGGTGGAAACCAGCGCGGGCAAAGCAATCTCACCCGCTCCGGTCATAATGCCCTCTTCTAATGGCTTACCAGATGCCAGGTGGCGCTCGACGTTTTCGATTGTAACTGTCGCATCATCCACCAGGATGCCGACCGCGAGCGCCAAACCACCGAGCGTCATGAGATTAATTGTCTGCCCGAGAGCGCTAAGGATAGCTAACGAGGCCAGCACCGAGAGCGGAATGGAAACCGCCACGATGATGGTGCTCCTCCACGAACCGAGAAAGAGCAGGATCATCAAAGCGGTCAGGGCCGCCGCGATCACGCCTTCCCTTACCACTCCGCTGACTGCGGCCTGCACGAAGAGGGATTGATCGGCGAATTGCTTTACCTGCACATCGCTCGAGACGGTCTGGAGGATCTTGGCCATGGCTGCCTTGACCCCTGACGCGACCGAAAGAGTGGATGCGCTGCCGTTCTTGAAGACACTCAGGAGCGTGCTTCGGACACCATCCTGGTGAACGATGTTTTGTTGCGGCATATAGCCGTCGCGCACCTGAGCAACATCTTTGACTAGAATAACAGTCCCGCCGACATTTTTGACCGGCAGATTGTTCAACGCCTCGATGGTATCCGGACTGACATTAAGGTCGATCGGGACTTCCTTTCCACCAATCTTGGCCACACCGCTCGGAAAGGTTAAAGCTCCGTTGCTGATGGCAGTGACTACGTCCTGCGCGACAAGGTTCTTCGATTCCAAGGCCTTAAGATCGAGATCCACTGAAATCACCCTTTGCTTTCCGCCATAAGGATACGGAATGCTTACCCCCGGCACGCTGATCAGGCCGACGCGGATCTGGTTCAGGGCGGTGTCGAAAACTTGCTGCTCGGAGAGCTTGGGGCTGCTAATTCCGAATTGCAGAATGGAAACCGTCGACGCGCTGTATTGCAGGATGAGCGGCGGCGTTGTCCCAGGTGGAAGCTGTTTCAGAATCGTTTGCGAAACGGCGGTCAATTGGGCCACGGCCGTCGACGGGTTCACACCGGGTTGAAAGAAAACTTTAATTACGCCTTGGCTGTCGTAAGAGGTCGATTCGATGTGCTCGATATTATCGACCGTGGTCGTGAGCGCCCGTTCCTCGGTGAAAACCATGCGTTGGGCGACCTGGTCGGCCGGGAGCCCGGTGAATTGCCAGATCACGCTAATGACCGGGATATTGATTGAGGGGAAAATGTCGGTCGGCGTCTTGATCAGGACGAACGGGGTCATCAAGATCAGCAGTAACGCTGCGACGACGAACGTGTAGGGCCGACGGAGAGCTAGGCGAACAATCCACATAATATTCTTTCGATATGGCTAGAGCCAATTCGGTTTGTGAGCGTTCCTAACTAGCGAACGAGTTGAAAGACGGCGTCGCCCATGAATCCGGCTGTGACACCGAGGACGCAGCATATCACGGCGAACCACACCGGTATGGAGACGATAAAGGGCTTTGTTTTCATGCCCTGAAGTTACGCCCGGGCGTCATCGATCGGCTATTGCGCATGCGCGGGGTTTTTTATTCCCGCCACGGAGGTGATCGTCAATCCCTCGTTCGAGGTAGCCGTCGCAGGCCGGTGATAAACGCCCTCGAAACGACCGGTTGTCGCAGGTCGTCTCCGTGAGACGCCGGGATTCAGCTAGCTCGCGAACGGCGCCTTCGCTTCGACGCCCGCTTCCTTTTCGATCGCCTTGATCACAGCGGAGGCGTTTTCTTTTCCGAAACCGAGCGCAACGGCCGAGGCGAGATTGTTCTTGATAACGCGCAGCGCCGGGATGGGTGATTGCAGGTCTTCACCGAGCTTTTCGATGAGGCCAGCGTCCTTGAGCATCAGTTCGAGGGCGAAGCTGGGTGAAAAATCGCGTTTCAGAATATTCTGGCCATTGCTCACCAGCAGCGGGGAGCGGAAGTCGGCGACTTTCACGACTTCCATGACAGTGTTTAGATCCAGCCCGGCCTTTTGGGCGAGGACAAGCCCTTCCGCGAGCGCTTCCAATTCCAGCGCTACCATGAGGTTGCCTACCAGCTTCATGGCCGCCGCATTTCCATTCTTGCCAAAGTAGTGAACGGTTTGACCCAAGTGCTCCAGGACAGGTTTCACTTTTTCAAAAATGGCGTTGTTGCCGGCGGCCATAATCCAAAGCTTGGCGTTGGCCGATTCGTCCTTACCGCCAAAGACCGGTGCATCGAGAAAATCTACCCCGCGTTTTGCATAGGCTTCCAGTTCTCGCAAACTGGTCGCGGGAAGGACTGTGCTCATGTCGATCGCGACCTGGCCTTCCTTGCTTCCGTGTAGAATTCCTTTCGCGCCGAAAACGACTTCGTCGACCGCCTGGTCGTTGCTCAGGCTGTACATGACCAGATCGACATCGCGGACGGCGTCGGTAGGAGTGTCGGCGATGCGGGCGCCTTTCCGGGCAAACGGTTCGCATTTTTCAGCGCTGCGATTCCAGACGGTAAGTTCGTAGCCCGCTTTGAGAAGGTTGAATGCCATCCCGCTACCCATGGTCCCAAGACCAAGATAGGAAATTGTTTTTATCATAGGTAAATATCTGGAAGATTGTTCGCTTGTCCGGGCGCCGGCGACATGATTAGCGTCGCAATCCGCCTAGCGTGAGCCACTGTCTCCGATAGGTGGCCAGTTGTAGTATGTTTCGACCGGAATCCTGTTTCCATCACGGATTATATCGGGGTTCCTGACCGGGCCTGAGCTATCCCGAGATGCTGTTAGTCGGCGATTGCTCGCGTTCGGGGACGTGGTCGTGCTGCACGCCGCGAGGAGGCCGAAGAGTGAAACAACGGCGAGACTAATAGTTATTTGCCTGAATGACTTTTTCATGGATCAAGGTATGCCGCGTGATCGGATTCCGGCCACTGCGCACCTGAGAGATTATTCGGTGCCGCTCCAGAGGTGATTCATGCTCCCTCGTTCGAGGTAGTGTGAGCGAGGCACTCAGCACCGCAGCTCTACAAAAAGCGGATCCTCAACGAAACAGGTTGAATTTGCGGGCTGAGTCTCCCGGGACGGAGTTATTGTCGACAAAGTCTCTGAAAGCGCGAATCGCTGCGGAAGGGGTCAAAGTCCGGGTCGAGCCGAAGAAGCGCTGGGGTGAGCGGGACATGGATCCGCGGTGAATTGTAAGGAACTTGCAACAAATGCTCGAGGAGCGGGATTGCTTCATCCACCGCGCCTTTAACCCCGGACTTAGCGAGCATCCGCGCGCGCAGTTCTTCACTGTCGAGTAGATGGCGTCGATCACCGCGGATGGCACCGGAGCGTTGTTCGATCAGGCGCAACACTGCATCGCGCTCGCGCAGAGCGATCGCCGCGTCGATGGCACAAAGTGCGAGCCGTCCGTTGTCCGGTTGTTTCTGTAATCCGGCGTTCACCTCGTCACGAACCTTTCTGAAACTGGCGCGTGCGCCAATTTGATCCCCAGCGAGATTTTGCAGCTCGCCATAGTAAAATCGGTTGACCAGCCACTCGTAACCGCGCTCGGTCGGTTGTGATAACCGCTGAAACAATTCGAGAGCTGACTTTGAATCGCGTCGTAATTTGGCTTGGTACCACATGGCGGCAGCTACCTCGAAATCTCCAGGTTGCGGGTTCAACTTGCTTACGATGGATTGAGCCTGGTCGAGCTGGCCGAGCGCCTGCAGAATTTCAACCTTAGCCGCGAGCAGTCGTTGGTTGTTAGGCTCAATTTCGAGCCCCTCGTCGATCATGCGATCTGCTTTGCCGAAGTCGCGTAAGTTCATCGGAATCTGCGCCGCCCAGAATCGCGTCAGCATATCGCGAGGATTCAACGCGATGGCTTCGTCCCAAGCCTCCGCGCTCTTCTGCCATTCGCCCAGGCGCGCAGCGGCAAAGGCCAGAAGCTGAAGAATCTCAAAGTTGCCGGGCCAGGTGCGATGGGCCTGCTCCATGAGATCGGCCGCGGCCTTGTAGTCATGCAAAACGAACTCATCGAAATAACCTCGAGCCAATTGCGTTTCAGGGGCATGCGCTTGCAGCCGATCGGCTTCCGCGATCGCCTGTTCCGCCATGGCTGCGCGAGCAGGCGTGCTGTCGTTCACGTAGTAAAGAATCGAGTGCACTTTCGCGAGGGCCGCCCAAGCGAGCGCAAACTGCGGATCACGACTCACGGCTTGTTCGTAAGACTGGGCCGCTTCAAACAATGATGGTTCATTAACACGCCATAGCTGCGCACTTCCCCGTAAATAGGCCGCATAAGCCCATGCATTGTTTGTCGGTCTTTGGGCCAGAACCGCCTCTTCGCTTCCGGTGAGCCTGGCGTTGAGCGCGGAGGCGATATTTTGCGCGACTTCGTTTTCGACGGCAAAGATATCGTCAAGTTTGCGATCGTAACTTTCCGCCCAAATGTGTTCGTCCGTGGCGGCGCGAATGAGTTGGACATTGACGTGGACGGTGTACCCCTTTTTTTGCACGCTCCCCTCGAGGATGTTGGCCACGCCCAACTGGCGGGCGATCCCCGGAAGATCTTTCGGAGCATGGGCAAGATGCGCGGTGGAGGTGCGCGAAATGACTTTGAGCGCGCCGATTTTCGTCAGGCGCGCAAGGATCTCGTCCTGGATGCCCTCCGCGAAGAACGCGTTCTCCTTGTCGCTGCTGAGATTTTCGAACGGCAAAACCGCAATCGTCTGAGCCGATCGGGACGGCGAGCTGCCGTGTTTATCTTCCTTGTCAAGACGGACGGTCTCCCCCAACGGCAGGACCCTTACTAGCAGACGACGAGCTGTGTAGCGCCCGAGGAAAAACAAACCGGTCAAGAGGACCGCGCCAATCATGATCACGTAGATCCAGGTCTTGCCGCGTGAATGCTCATTGGCAGCATCGGCTGCTGCGGTTCGTTTGATTCCTTTCGGGGTGAGCTCGAACAGCCATGCGAAACCTGTAGCAACAGGAAAACCGATGATGATCAGGAGGACAAGAAGTCGAATAACCCAATTTGGAACGCCAAACACCGGAAAGACCTGGGCGATTCCCTGAGCGAGGGCCCACCCGCCCACGACGTAAGCAGCAGCAACCTTGTGAACGTTGCGCCGCTTCAGCTCGCTAAAGAAACTCGTTGGGTTCGAAGGCTGCGCTTCGCCTCTAAATGAAGAGATTGGAGTCAAAACGGATGAGGCTGAAAAGATGGAAGCGAACGATTGGGCCGAGATCTAAACCTTTGACAGCTAGGTTGGCGGCGCGTTGAAGCGTTTCGCAAACGCCACGGATTAAACGTTCCGTTCGGAGGAAGTCGAGAGAACCGTTCGCGACTTCGAGGTGCGGCTTTGGCTAAAGCTGGATCAAGCCGCGCCGCGTAGCGTTTGCGACAGCTTCGGTGCGACTGATGACGTTGAGTTTGGCAAAAATGCTTTTTACATGCGACTTCACGGTACCTTCACTAATAAAGAGAGCCGACCCTATCTCCTTGTTGCTTTTTCCCAGCGCCATCAGCTTGAGCACGTCGATCTCGCGTTCGCTTAAAGTCTCGCCGCTCACGCGGTCCGCGAGTTTCATCGCGAGGTGAACGGGGACGCAAGTTTCGCCAGCATGCACGCGGCGGATGCAGTCCATCAGCGCTTCGCGCGGTGCGTCCTTGAGCAAGTAACCTTTCGCGCCAGCTTGGATAGCGCGATAGATATCTTCGTCGCCATCGAAGGTTGTTAGGACAATGATTCGCGCCTTCTCGTCGTTGGAACGAATTTCTTTGAGCGCGCTTACGCCGTCGAGCTCGGGCATGCGCAGGTCGAGCAACGTCACATCGGGGTGATGCTCCTTCCAAAGATCGACCGCTTCACGTCCATTGCTTGCCTCACCCGCCACGGTCATGTCTGCTTTCCGAGTAATGAGTGAAACCAAACCTTCGCGGACCACACTGTGATCGTCCGCGATAAGAACAGTAATCCGAGGCTTTCTCGTTTCTCTAGCTTTCGGCCCTTTCTTCGCCGCAGACTTTGGTTTCTTTAGAGATTTCTTCGAACTCGCCGCCGTCTTCTTTTTGGATGTCATGACGATTCTCCGTTGCACGGCACGAGGACGGTGATCTTCGTCCCCCTGCCGCGTGAACTGGCAATTTGCAATTCGCCGCCCATTTGTTCGACTCGCTCGCGCATTCCAGTGAGACCCACGCCGTCATGCCGATCTTTGACCTTGAATCCATCGCCGTCGTCGCGCAGTTCGAGGCGAAGTTCTCTTGCCTTGTAGGTGAGTCGCGTCTTGAAGTTGCGAGCGTGCGCGTACTTGAGCGCGTTAGTCAACGCTTCCTGTCCGATATGCAGAAGATTTACTTGCCAGGATTGAGGAAGGTCCGGCAGCTTGCCTTGCGCTTCAAATGTTGCGTGGAGCGCTGTGCCGACGGTCGTGTTCTTTATAGTACCTTTGAGGGCTTCCCAGAAATTGTATTCTTGCAAGGCTTGCGGACGCAAAGCATGAACGGAGCGGCGAGCTTCGCTAAGACTGTAGCGGGCCAATTCTCCAGCGCGATGCAAATGAGCGTCGGCTTCCTTGCGAGACCCGCAGGAGATCGCATCCTCGGCTGCTTCCAATTGCACAATCACACCGGTAAAACCTTGTGCGAGCGTGTCGTGAATGTCGCGCGCCATTCGATTTCGTTCTTCGAAAACCGCCGCCCGCTGACCTTGCTCGGCAAACTCGTTGAGTCGAAGCGCCAGCATGACTTGATGGGCCAGCGCCTGAGTTAATTCTATTTCCTCTGGCCGATAAGAGGCACGATCGGCATGGCGAACACCGACAAAGCCTCTCACATGCCCACCGATCAAAATGGGAACAGCCAGAAATCTTTTCGTGCCCCGGCGCTTCAAATACTCACCCCACTCGCCTTTAATACGCGGATCAGTCGCTACGTCGTCGGAAACGACCGGACCGGCTGTGAAAAGCAATTCCTCGATCACCGCGTTCTGTTTCCACGATAACGGGTCCTGGACGAATGGATGCTCCGGATCGAGCACGCCCAATTTTCCGCCGCCCGACATTGAGCGCAAAATGAGTGAGCCATCTGAGCTGTCGAGTAACCACAAGCTCACGCTTTGCGCGTTCAAGAGACGACCAATTGTATTCAACATTTGGCCAATGAACTTTTCCGGGTCCGGCGCGGTGGTCAGGACATCCAAACTCTGCGCCAGCGCTTCCACTTGTCCGCGCGCCACTTGCTCGGAAGCGCGCAGCGCTTCTTCGGCGCGTTTGCTTTCCGTGATATCGATAACGGTGCCGACGAACTCCACAAAACGACCGGCCTCATCGCTAACCGGATGTCCCACCGCGTGGATGTCCTTAACGTCGCCGTTCGGATGAACAATTCGATAGTCTGTTTCGAAGTCCGCCTTCTCCGCAATCGCTTTTCCGAACAGTTCCCTTACTCTACCCTGGTCCTCAGGCCAAAGGCGCCCAAAGAATTTTTCAAATCGCGGCGGACCGGCCTCCGGATCGAAACCAAGCACGCGATAAGTTTCCTCCGACCAATACCTGATTTCGCCCGTGGCGGGCGCCCATGCCCAACTCCCGGTGTGGCTGAGCCGCTGCGCTTCCGCCAGATAGGATTCGCTCTCGCGTCGGGCCGTTTCCGCCAACTTTCGCTGGATAGCGACGCCGGCGAGATGCGTAATGTGTTTAATCGTGTCCTGCTCCAGCGGGCTCGGGCTACGCGGCTCACGATAATACATGGCAAACGTTCCGATCACTTTGCCTTCGGAGGAAAAAAGCGGTGTGGACCAACAAGCACGCAGTGAATGCACCAAAGCCAGGTCGCGAAAGTCAGTCCACAATGGATTGGTTGCGATGTCGGAGACGATTACCTGTTCGGCGCGGTGAGCGGCAGTTCCACAGGAACCGACAGCAGGCCCGATGAAAGCTCCGTCGATCGCTTCTGTATAAGCTTTGGGAAGATTCGGTGCTGCGCCGTGCCGCAACTGTTTGCCATTCGGATCCATCAACAAGATGGAGGCAAGGACACCGCAGGATTGCTCTTCCACCAACCGACATAGGTTCTCGAGGATGTCGGAAAGCGAATCGCCTTTTGCCACCATCTCGAGAACTCGATTCTCCCCGGCCAGGAGCGCTTCGCGCCGCTTACGCTGACTGATGTCCCGGATGATCGACTGATAATATCGGCCGCGCAGTGCCGATAAAGAAACGTCCACTGGAATCACTTCACCGTTTTTCCGCACGAATTTTCGTTCGAAACGGAAAGATCCTTCCGCTTTCAGTTTCTCGATCCGGTGCTCCAAGAGATGGCGCTCTCCCGGAAGGTACGTGTCGGCAAGGGAACTGCCGATCAGTTCTTCTTCCGGACGTCCCGCCAGCTCGACCCCTGCGGGATTTACCAAAACAAAGAGGCCGTCTGCATCAATGAGGCAGATTGCGTCTGGCGAAGCGTTGATGAGATCCCGATATTTTCCCTCGCTCGTTCGCAGAGCGTCTTCCGCTCGTTTGCGCTCGCTGATGTCATTGTTAGTCTCGAGAATAGCGACCGGCTTTTGCGCTTCATCCCGTTGCAGCGCCCATCGACTCGCCACCGTGACCGCTGTTCCATCGCGGCGAGTGTGGACCAATTCTCCCTCCCACCGGCCGGTCTTAAGTAGCTCCGCGTTTATCTCCTGGAGCGGCGCAGGGAAGGTAGTCCGGGTGAGTTCGTGCGAGACGCGGCCCACGGCCTCTTGGCTCGACCAGCCATATCGTTTTTCCGCGCCGCGATTCCAGTAGGTGATGACGTCGTCAACGTCGCGGACAAAGATTGTGTCGTGGGTGAGATCGAGCAGACTCGCGTGTTCTTGCAGAATGCGCTCAGTGCGCATGCGCTCGTTGATCTGCAGCCGTAATTGTTCGTTGCTCGAACTGAGCTCCGCAGTCCGCTCTTGAACCTTTTTTTCCAACTCATCCCGCGCCCGCTCCAAGGCATGCTCGGCGCGTCTCCGCGCGGCACTCCATGAGCTAATGACCAAGGCGCAAAAAAGAAAGACGGCGAGGTGGAGAACATCGCGAAAACCGAATGAAAAGGAGAATCTCGGCTTAAAGATGAAGAAATTAATCGACAAAGTTGAGAGCAACACCGCGAACAGACCCGGCCCTCTGCCGCCGAACCATGTACTTACCAGAATGGCGACAAAGAAGAACGGAGTGCGGAACGTATAGTCGCCGAGCAAAAGGGTCACGCCCGTTGCGGCCGCGACCGATAAGACCGAAAGAAGGTAACCAGGAATCTCTTGTGACGCGCTCCGCGCGGCTGGATCCGACTCCGCGATTTTCTCGTATCTATTTTGTCCCGCCATAACCGCCTCGGGTCTCCTGAACGCTAATCAGATTGTATGCTCCAGCATTTGGGCCCTTAATCTCGACCGGCTGTTCCGCCTTCTCCATCGTTGGGTAACTTCAGGCTGTCACTTTCGTCCGGGGCGAACGCCGTTCGCGCAATTCCCGCAAAAATTCATCTGGCGGGACAAAGAAGGGGTTCTCCTGGACGATCCCGCCGATGAGAATCATCGGGTGAGTTCGCATGACGTCGATGATAAGGTTGCCGCCACACTTCGTCAGATTATAAAGACAGATTACGGCATCCTTATATTGCGGGATGATTTCGTTCAGGCGGCACTCGTATTCCAGAAAATCGTCCACCCCGGGCCAATCGCCTGAAGCCCATTCGGCGTGGCCCATGACGCGGGCAAGAGGGAAGCCATCGCGCTGGCTCTGCTCCAATACGTCCCGCATGCAGGCAAGCATCCGGTCCCTGTCGAAATGACCGTCGCGCAAATACACTTCGTGCCAATGGTGCAGCTCGAATTGTCCATTCTTCTCGACCGAAGGGAGGTCGATGCCGGCTGAGGAAAGTCGCTCCAAGTGCTCGTCGCGCAGTTTTGGATCGACAATGTGAAACGCCTTCTCGCCGCGTGCGAGCCCTTCCTTAACGAACGGTAGTAGCACGCGATACTCCTCCTCCGCGTCGTGAAAAAACGCGCAAACATGGCGATGTTGGCCGAGCGTCGCATTGGCAAACCGCATCGGTCGGTTGTCCTCTTCGCTAGACTTAGTGTTGTCTTTGGTCGAATTCATAGGGACGTTTTTCTCCGGCAAAGATTTCCCGATTGCTCCGAGTCGATGAACCGGTAACTGGTCGCTCTCGAGCTGGATTTCATGACAAGCTGTCGTTTGTTAGGCCGCGTCTGACTTGAACCAACCAAGCACTCTAACAGGCGACCGGGCTCTCCGCCAGACTTGCGTCCTCCCTCGAAAGAGGGACCAAAAAACCCCGCGAGTGCTTCGTGGTGAGGAACGAAACCGTCTCTAAAGTTTTCGTAACAATGAAAGCCAAACAAGACAAGAACAATTTCTGGCACACGCTGCGCAAAAGGTCTCGACGACGCGCGAAGAGGCACGACCCGATGCTGGTGCTCAGCATATCAAACTTTAATTTCACCGACGGATGGCGCCGCACGTTTTCTAAACACGAATACGCGCGCTCCTACGCCTAACGAATCGATGACAAATAACGGGAGGACGATCGACGCTGCGGAGGGATCAATCGTGGTCGAGGCGCCAGTCGCCGCGGTCTACCAGGGCTGGCTGGCGTTTGAAGATTACCCAAAATTCATCACCGCGATCAAACGCGTCCGAAAATTGGACGCGAACCACTTTGTCGCTTCGCTTGGTTTCAACGGAAAGCGATATGACACGACCCTGGAGATGATGCTGCGTGTCCCAGAGCGCAGGCTCGCCTGGAGAACTCTGGCCGACCGCCGCGCTCCTGATCATCTCGCTGCCGGAGTCGTTTCGTTAGCGGCGC
>JBEEHC010000203.1:0-21473 GCA_041167205.1 Verrucomicrobiota bacterium | reverse complement strand
ATCTTTCGCGAACAGTTTGTCTCCGTCAGGGGCTATGGACTGAGGACTTACGAACCCCGCCAGAGCAGGAATGCAGCAACGGTAGTCTGATCCTCCTTGCCGTAGTTCTCTGGCGGACTTTTTTTTGCGAGGATGCCCGTTCCATCGGGGGCGCACATGGTTCCAATGAAACTCCTGAAAGTGAAGACATCGCGCTTTCGCGCGGTCATCGAAAAATGCGGCAAGCCCGAAGTTTATACGTTGTGGCAAAAGCCGAAGACGGACCGGCATTTCCAGTCGCTTCTGAAGAACAATCGCGTGATGACAATCCGGCCCAGCGAAGGGGGGACGGATTTTGGCGTCGTCGGTTTCTGCGAAGGGAAAGCCGCCCGGTATCTGGCATTCCCGAAGTCCTTAAAACGCTTCGAGGGCGAGCGAATCGTGGGAATTGATTGGATGCTCGTGCAATCTTGAAGGTATGAGCGAAAGCATCATCGACCAGGAACGACTTTCGCAGTTGGCCCTGAGCGCCGACGATCTGGCACGCTATTCCCGACATCTTCTCCTCCCGGAACTCAAGACGGCCGGACAGCTCCGCCTCAAAGCCGCGCGAGTTTTGTGCGTGGGCGCAGGCGGGCTGGGATCGCCAGCCGTACTTTATCTCGCGGCTGCGGGCGTGGGCACGATCGGGCTGGTCGATTTCGATCGTGTCGATATCTCGAATCTCCAACGTCAGGTTCTTTACGGGACGAAAGACGTTGGCCGGCCGAAACTGGAAGCAGCCAGAGCACGGATTCTCGACGCGAATCCGAACGTCGAGGTCGTCTCGCACAACTGTCGTTTCACGAGTGAAAATGCGCAGGATGTGATCGCGCCATACGATATCGTCATCGATGGTTCCGACAATTTTCCGACGCGCTACTTGTCGAATGACGTCTGCGTATTCGCGCGCAAACCGAACATCTACGGTTCGGTTTTCCGCTTCGACGGCCAGGCCAGCGTTTTCGCACCGCATCTCGGCGGACCGTGCTACCGCTGCCTGTTTCCGGAGCCGCCGCCGCCGGGGGCCGCGCCGAGCTGCGCTGAAGCAGGCGTGCTCGGCATCCTGCCGGGCATTATCGGGCTGGTGCAGGCAGCGGAGGCCATAAAGCTGATCATCGGGACGGGCGAGTCGCTCGTCGGCCGCCTGATGCATTTTGACGCGCTGAAAATGAAATTTCGTGAATTCAAATTGCGGCGCGATCCGGAGTGTCCCGTGTGCGGCGACAATCCGACGATTTTCCGTCCGATCGATTACGAGCGATTCTGCGACGCCCAAACTGCCGGCAACGCTTTTGAGTCAGACGGCGCGGTTCCATCGCTGTCGGTCCAGGAATTGAAACGAAAAATGGATGCGCGCGAACCGTTTAGCCTGGTCGATGTGCGGGAGTCGTGGGAATACGACATCGCGCAAATTACCGGGTCGAAATTGATTCCGCTCGGGGAATTGGAAGATCGTGTCACGGAGGTTCCGCGCGAAGGGATCATAGTGGTTCAATGTCACAGCGGCGTTCGCAGCGAGCAGGGAGCGAGACTGCTGCAACAGGCAGGATTTGCGAATGTCTACAATCTCGAGGGCGGGATCGAAGCCTGGTCGAGGGACATAGATCCGACCGTTCCGCGGTATTAGGTCCTGTCTTCCTACCGAGCCTCGTTCAATGCCCCGGTCAGCGCTTCAGCGCTGGGCACCTCGTTCCACCGCCGGACCAATCGGCCCTGGG
This sequence comes from Verrucomicrobiota bacterium, assembly GCA_041167205.1. Classification (GTDB taxonomy): domain Bacteria; phylum Verrucomicrobiota; class Verrucomicrobiia; order Chthoniobacterales; family UBA10450; genus AV80. Next base: position 19,734 of record JBEEHC010000203.1, on the reverse strand, counting down.
TATCGAAGACGAAAACCGCGAACTCCGATGAAGACGGAGCGATGCCCAGCTGCGAAACGGCTTTCCCGTCAAAATCCGCCACGACAAAAATATCGGAGCGGGGATTGCGCGTGAGATGCTTCGACGCGTAAACTTTTTGGAGGTCCTTCGCTTCGGCATCCATCCGGCTTCGGATGATCGCCGTGGTCAATCCCTGAAACGGCGGGAACATGCTCCGCTGGAAGTTCACCAGCGTGATCAGCCGAAATTTCGGATCGCCCAGGTAGACATGGGGTACGCGATCGCCCACCTGTTGCGCTTTTTGCTCGTCCTTCCTCGTCACCACCGTGATGATGGTGACGTGGCCATCGGAAGTCGAAAGCTGGTGTCGATCCACATCGGTAAAGGTGAGCGGATAAACGCTCCCCCGGCGCAGTTCAATCGCCGCCGCTGGGATGGCGGCCAGAGTTGAGGCGAGGAAAAAAAAATGAAGCGGGCGAACGAACGCGCGCAGGCAGGGTGAGCAACGATGAGGCGCTATGAGGAAGCTGGTGTTCATGCAAAGTGTAGGAGTTTCATGTTCTTAGACGTGCGTCTTCAGAAAATCTTCGCGACTGCTACCTGCATCGGCCTTGCCCTGGGCGTCGGAAGCTGCGACCGGATGATCACTCCGCGCAACGTCCAAGTCATCAAGGATGCGGAGTCAAAGACCGCGGATGGCAATTACCTCCGCGCGATCACGCTTTATGAAAGTGCACTCGATGGCTCGGCCAAATCCGCCGACATCCATTACCGGCTTGCGCTTCTTTACGACGACAAGATGCACGATCCCCTCAACGCTCTGCACCACTTCAAGCGCTACCTCACGCTGGCGCCCAGCGGTCCTCACGCCAGTGAAGTCAAAAATTTCATGAAGAAGGACGAGCTCGAACTGGGGACGAGCTTGTCCGGAGACTCGGTCGTCAGCCGTGCGGAAGCGGCGCGCTTGAAAAACGAAAACCTCACTTTGCGCAAGGAAGTCGAGGATCAGCGGGCCCGCCTGCACGGCGCTACGACAGAGAAAGCGCCCACCGATAGTCATGACGGAAAAACTCCGACTGCCTCCAAGAAACCCGCGGGCGCGCCACGGAGCTACGTTGTGCGCGACGGCGACACGCTGGCCTCGATCTCCCGAAGATTTTACAAGTCGTCCGGTCGCTGGAAAAAAATTCGCGACGCCAACCGGAGCATTGTCGATGATCCGGGAAAACTCAAAGCGGGGCAAACGCTGACCATCCCATGAAGACGGATTTGACCGGCAAATTCGCGGCGTTCGTGACAGAATGGAGCGCAGTCGATCCCGTAGCCTAATGAGAATCATCACGCGCATCGCACCGGATGTCGGCTGGTTGCCGGTCAGTTTCGTCAACGTTTACTTTATCGGCCGGCCGGGTGGAGCGTGGGTCCTGGTGGACACCGGCCTCCCGGGCCGGGCAAATCAAATTCTCGAAGCCGCCGAGGCGCGGTTCGGCGCCGGGGCGCGACCCGAAGCGATTTTGCTCACCCATGGACATTGGGATCATGCCGGTTCGGCCCTGGATCTGGCCGAGGCGTGGGACGTGCCGATCTATGCGCACCGTCTCGAGATTCCCTACCTGACGGGAAAGTCGGATTACCCTCCGCCGGACCCAACCGTCGGCGGCGCGATGGCGTTCCTCTCGCGGTTCGTATCCACGCAGGGGCGAGATTTGGGGGACCGTGTTCGTGAATTGCACCCGAATGAAGTGCCGGGCGCCGCGGGGTGGGAGTGGCTTGCCACACCCGGGCATTCTCCCGGTCACATTTCCTTCTTCCGCCCTTCCGATCGCGTCCTTCTCGCCGGCGACGCGTTTGCCACGATGAACCTGGATTCCTGGAGTGGCCTGGTTACCGGCAAACGAACGCTCTCCCGCGCGGGAGCGCCATTCAATACGGATTGGGATGCAACGCGGTTGTCGGTCAAGGAACTCGCTAAGCTGCGGCCCAATGTCGTCGGTTGCGGACACGGCATTCCGATGTGGGACGCGGAACTGCCGGCGCGGCTCGAGCGTTTCGCCGAGAGATTTCGCGCACCGAGGACAGGTCGTTACGTTCGCCAGCCCGCCCGCACGGATGAGCGAGGAGTGGTTTCGCTTCCGCCCGCCCCATTCGATCCTGTTCCTTTTGCGACAGCCGGCGTGCTGATCCTCGCGGGCATTGCGCTCGGCGCCGGTTATCTGGACGACAAGCGGCGGAAGTAGACGCTACCCTCGAGCGGCGCACTCAGGAGGCAAGCGATGCGCCTGCCCTACAACTCCAATAGACTTCGCTGCCACGGCGCGAGGAGCGTCGTGCTCCGGCTTTCGTCGGCCGCGACGGCATCCAGCGCGCCGCGTGGCGCGATAAAGGAGGGCTCCAGCCCATGTTCGTCCGCAACGGCGTCCCGGCGACGCCGCAAAGCTTCAGCCGCCCTCTCCATTTGCTGAGTCGGGCGTGCGCCGACCCGGCGACGGCGGACGGGCCAGGCGGATTCCGGCAGGAGCAAAGCCTTCTCCGCCGCATCGCGAAACGCCTGGCGACGGCGCGTCGAAAAATGGCGGAAGTCGGGGGCTTCACCCGTGGCGAAAGCCTGCGCGGCCTCCAGCAATAAATGATTTTGCAAGACGTGAAATGCGGGGCGGTCCGCGGCTTGCGCCTCCTTTTCGCGCCATTGCCAAAGCTCACGCAAAATCGCGGAGGTGCGTCCGTCCATCTTCCCCGAACCGGTAATGCGCCAGGCCTCATCTTCATCCCGCACCCGCTGCACGGATGTCTGCTCCAGAGCGCGCTGGCAGGATTGTCGAAACCACTCCAAGCGGCCCCGCTCGCGCAAATCCGTCTCCAGCTTTTCGGCGAGCGGCAGAAGGTAGCGCGTATCGTTCATCGCGTATTCCGCCATGTGCCGGGGCAAGGGTCGCTGCGCCCAATTGGCTTTCTGCGAACCCTTGGTCAACATGACTCCGAAGAATTTCTCGACCAACGCGGCGAGGCTAAATTCGCGGATGCCGAGGAGTCGCGCTGCAATCACCGTATCGAAGATCCTGGTCGCCACAAAATTCATGCTGCGGCGCAAAAGGCGCAGATCGAAATCAGCGCCTTGCAGGACAATTTCCTTATCCGCCAGCGCGCTGGCGAGCGGCGCGAGGTCGAAGCCAGCCAGCGGATCGATCAAGTAATCGTTGCCGCCAAAACTGAGCTGGACGAGGCAAAGTTTTTCATAATAACAGTGCAGGCTGTCGGCCTCCGTATCGACCGCGATACGATCGATCCGCTCCAGTTGCGGGAGTAACTCTGCGAGCTCGGAATCAGTGGCGATCATCTCAATCCGCTCAGGAGCAGCTCCGCATTGGTTTTCGTCGCGTGTAGATTGTCGATCAATTTTTCCATCGCCTCGATGGGCGGCAGCGCCGCCATGGCTTTGCGCAGGACCTGCACGCGCTCCCATTCCTCGGGATGATAAAGTAATTCCTCCCGGCGTGTCCCGGATTGCAGGCAATGGATCGCCGGATAAAGCCGTTTCTCCACCAGTGAGCGATCGAGATGCAGCTCCATGTTACCCGTCCCTTTGAACTCTTCAAAAATCACCTGGTCCATCTTGCTGCCCGTGTCGACCAGCGCGGTAGCCAGGATCGTCAGGCTACCCCCTTCTTCGCAATTGCGCGCCGCGCCGAAAAATCTCTTCGGTTTCAGGAGCGCTTTTGCTTCCACTCCGCCTGACATCGTCCGGCCCTTGCCGGGCTGGAGAGAATTATAACCACGCGCGAGCCGCGTGATGCTGTCGAGCAGGACCACGACGTCTTTCTTCATTTCGACCAGGCGTTTGGCCCGCTCCAGGACTAGCTCCGCGACTTCCACGTGCCGGCGGGAATTCTCGTCGAAAGTCGAATTGTAAACTTCGCAATCAACTTCCCGCTGCAAATCGGTCACCTCTTCTGGCCGCTCGTCCACCAGAAGGATGATCAGGACGATCTCCGGATGATTCACCCGAATCGCCTTCGCGATCTCTTTCAACAGGATCGTCTTGCCCACTCGGGGCGCCGCCACGATCAGGCCCCGTTGTCCGCGGCCCAGCGGAGTGAGCAGATCGACCGCTCGCGCGCTGATCGAATTTGTCGTCGAATTCTCGAGCATGATCCGGCCGTCCGGGAAAAGCGGCGTCAGGTTGTCGAACGGCGTCGGCTCCGTCCATTGTTCAGGGGGAACATCTTCGATCGCAATGACCTCATCCAACATCAGCGATTTTTCACGGTCCCGCGGGAGGCGTAACGTGCCCTTGATTTTTTGCCCCGGCCGGAAATGAAACTTCTGCGTAAAAGCGCGCGACACACCCACGTCTTCCGGGACGGGCAGAAAGTTGAGCCGCGGCCATCGCAGCACGCCGAAGGTATCGGCGACCTGATCGAAAAACCCTTCAGCCGTTACCGGGATTCGCCGGCTGAGGGCGGCCCGAATCACGTCCAGAATTTGGTGATGTCGCGTGCGTCCGGCGTGGACTCGCAGCTCGAAATCGCGGCAGAGCCTTTCGATCTCCGCCGGTCCGAGCGCCTGCAGTTCGTTCAGATCGAGCGCTGCTGGAAGGTTAGCCGCCGTCTCGACCGCGATCGCCTGTTCCGTTGGAGGCGTGGTGACGGCACTCTCCGCCACCGTAGCGGATTCTGACGCTGTCTGCGTTGGGGTCTCTTCGTCCATCTTAAGTCGCAGGCCGGAAATTTCTCAGCTCCACCTGTTATCCCTGCCAATACTTCGCGAGCAAACCAGCTTGCGCGGCAAGCACATCGCGTGCGCCGTTGTTCCAGGCAATATGATCGGCACGGCGAATCTTTTCCGCGAGCGGCATTTGAGAACGGATCATTTGTTCGGCAGCGGCTCGGTCGAGTTGGGTGCGAGCAACCAGCCGCTCGAGCTGCACGCTCGGCGAACAAGCCACGACCACGACAGAATCGCACAGGGTTTCACCACCGGTTTCATAGAGAAGAGGAATGTCAGCAAAAAAAAGATCGGCGGAGTTGCGCCGGCTTTCGGCTTCGAGACTCCACTGACGGCGGATGCGCGGATGCAGGATTTGCTCCAGCGCGCGTTTCTTTTCCGCGTCGGCGAACACTATCGAACGCATCTGCGCCCGATTCAAGTCACCATCCGCAGAAAAAATCCCCGCGCCAAATTCGCGCCCAATCAGCTCCCTCACCTCCGGGTCATATTCCGCCAGGTCGCGCGCAGCCCGGTCCGCGTCAAAAAACGTCGCGACGGGAACGATCTCACGCAGACACTCGCAGAAGGTCGTTTTCCCAGTGGAAATTCCACCCGTGATTCCGATGGCCGGCATACAATAATTTCAGGTAGGACGCCTTTGGAGGCGTCCGGCTTGTTTCGACGGTAAGCGCTTTGTCCGGTCAGGCCTATTTTCGCGAACGCGTCGCGACATACCACGTCCCGAACAGCCCCAGAACAATGCATAGAGCATGAAGCGTAAACAAGCTGATGATGCGATAAAGTGCATTCTCAGTGCTAAAAGGCCTAAAGGGCTCGACATCCGGATGCATGATGCTGTCCAGGAAAACGTGGCTATAGGTACCGATGAACGCCGATATCACGGCACTCGCGACCGAAATGCGGTCTGTAACCGGGAAGTAACGCTTGAACGGTGCATCCTGCCAGCGACTCCACGCTCGCAAAGCGACCTGGCATATCGGACGTCCGACGAGAATGCAGCAGACTGCAACTACGGTCGCGCCAAGATAAGTGTGAAGCCAACGATGCAGTGGGTACTCGCCGCGAAGGAGGTAATAAGCGGTCTCGAAGTCGGTCACAATCTGCGCGAAACAGAACACCGTGAAGCTAAAATGCCGTGGTACCACAGCTTTAACCGCCGCGCCTGGCCCAAAGTGAAAAGGAGTGAAGGGCATTCCTTGCAGAACGAATTAACCTAAGAAGAAAAAATCGGCGCAGAACGATTTCGGAGCTGCGGCGCCTTGTTAAACCTACTACGCCTCACGAGAACAGTCGCGCCACATGCGGCCAGAAGATAATCGAGCCAATGGCTGCTGCGGCAAGGGCGGTGACAAGAACCGCGCCTGCCGCGACATCTTTCGCGTCGCGCACGAGCGGATGAAACTCGGGCGAAGCCGCGTCTGCGAGGAATTCGAAAGCGGTATTGAGAGCCTCCGCTGTCCACACAGTGGAAATGGCCAGGATGATCCAACACCAATCAGCTGCGGACACCTGAAATAGAAAGGCGGCGACAAGCGCCATCGCCGTGACTGCGGCGTGAATCCACGCGTTGTGCTGGCAGCGTATCATCCGCAGAATACCAACGAGCCCATGGCGAAAGCTGCGAATGCGACCTGTAAACTGAAACGGCCGCATCTCGGCTCTGTGCTCAGATGTAGTGTCGTTTTTCACAGAGCGGGCCTGAAAGGCTTAACAAGACACACGATCAACTCCGGCTCCAGTCTGTTTGCGGATGATCCCTTCGTCGAGTGTAGGAAAGAGAGTTGCCGCAATAAGAGTCGACATTGTTGCGCAAAATGTATAAAACCGGATTCACAGCCCGCGACACGTGGGAAATTGACGTCTTGGGTGAAGGACTTCATAACCTTCTAAACGGGCTCCGAATTGGAGGATAAGGGCCATGTTTAGAAAAATATTGAGTTGTTTCACGCTCCCGCTGCTTTTGCTTTTGAGCGGTAGCTCCGGAAATTCCGCTCCGGGGGCGGCGCCGGGCGCTCCAGAAGGTTTTAACGCGGGGCCCGATATCATCACGGGGGATATAGGTGAAATAGGAGGCTTGGAGCAATTTGGAAGTAGCGGGACTCAAGTCGGCCTCGGCGTGAGCACGACCTCTTGCAATGCCGGCAACGTGCCAGTGAATTTTTTCATGATGCCGGCGACCAACCATCCTGTCGTCCCGCACAATCTCTATCGAATGAGCGGCGGATCGGGCAACAATGATCGCTTTGAGCAAATCGGCCAATCCTGGGTGAAGCATACCTTCGGGGCCGACCAACTGGAAGCCTGCTTTACCTGTACCCCCGGTGACTTCACTCATCTTGGCGTGGGGTGTTCTGATACCTACGCCAATTATCAAAATGCGACGCAAAGCGAACTCGGCTCACGCGCCTTGATCAATCCCTTTACCGGCGCCTTCCAATCGACGGCAAGGGACCATACCGGCCACGTTCACACAGGCACATCGCACAGGATTCTGGTGGAAGGGAGCGACCTGAACACCACCCTGAATCCGGGCGCGACGTATTACGCCGAGGTTCAATACATCTCGCCGGATGAGTACGCCTGGTGCCAGGGCCATCCCGGCCAATGCAACATGTACAACAATGCCTCCTACCGTCGTTACAATGTCAGCGGCGTGGCGGCTTTCACCTTTTCAGAGGTTGGAAATGTGGTGCGAATGAGTGCTGCCATCAATGCCTGGACAGGAGCGACCATCAATCCGATCGAACCCGTTCCGGGAATCGATGGCCGTGCCTTTATCGCCTACAAAGTAACGAGCCCATCCGCTGGTGTTTGGCATTATGAATATGCTCTTTATAACGAGAATCTTGATCGCGGGATCCAGTTCTTCAGTGTTCCTCTGGGATGCGCCATCACGCTGAGCAACCTTGGGTTTCACGCTCCGCTTAATCATCCTGGCTTTCCAAATGACGGAACCCTGGGAAACGCGGGATTTAGTAATGCCCCCTGGACCTCGACACAAGACGTTAGCGCTGTGACCTGGAGTACGGAGACTTTCGCGCAGAACCAGAACGCCAATGCCATTCGGTGGGGCACTTTGTATAACTTCCGATTTGATTCTGACAAACCGCCCGTGGCGACAACTGCGACGATCGGCTTCTTCAAAACGGGAACTCCCATCACCGTTGCGATCCTGGGCCCGAATGCCTGCGACGTGATACCGACACCAACTCCCACACCGACACTAACGCCAGGAGTAACAGCTACTCCCACCCCTACGTCCACTCCTGCGCCTACACCGACTCCTACCCCAACTCCTTCGCCGGTCCCCACGCCGTTTCTACCCCCGGCTGGGAATGGCAAGATAGTGTTTAACGCCTCACGGGACGGTAACGTTGAAATCTACGTGATGGATTCGGACGGCTCGAATCAAACCAGGCTCACCAACAACCCGGCATTCGACACAGAAGCCGCCTGGTCGCCCGATGGCACGAAGATCGCGTTTTCCAGCGACCGGGACGGCAACTTTGAAATCTACGTAATGAATGCGGACGGCTCCAATGTGACTCGCGTGACGAACAATCCAGCATCAGACGGTCAACCCCGCTGGTCGCCTGATGGCACGAAGTTCGTCTTTTACAGCGATCGGGACGGGAACAGCAACATCTATACGATGAATGTCGATGGCACAAATCAGACCAGGCTCACCAGCGATCCGGCAGCTGACTCTGACGCCACCTGGTCTCCTGATGGCGGGAAGATCGCCTTTAGCACTAACCGGGACGGCAACAATGAAATTTACGTGATGGGCGCCGACGGCTCGAATCAAACCAATCTCACAAACAATCCGGGATCGGATTTCAATATTAGCTGGTCGCCTGATGGCACAAAGATCGCCTTTCATAGAAGCGGGACGAATGGAGGTATTTTCGTGATGAGTGCATACGGCGCGAATCAAACCCGTCTGACGAGCACCGGCACAGACCAATTCCCGGCCTGGTCGCCTGATGGCACCAAGATCGCCTACCTTCACCGGCCGGTTAATAGTGAGATCTTCGTGATGAATGCGGACGGCGCGAATCAAACCAATCTCACGAACCATTTGGGAGAGGACATAAGGCCAGACTGGCAACGGATGGCACTGCCGGCGGCGCAGCCCCTGAATTTTTCGACGCGGATGCTTGTTCAGGCCGGCGACAATGTTGGCATCGGCGGCTTCATCATCACGGGATCTGTTCCGAAGCACGTGGTGCTCCGCGCCGTTGGACCCGACTTGGCACAATTCGGTGTCCCCAATCCTCTGGCTGACCCAGTGATGGAGCTGCACGGCCCGCCCGGATTTGTAACAATCATCAACGATAACTGCGTTCCTCCCCAATTTATTGGGCCCCCGCCCTTCTGCCCGCCGGGTAGTCTCAACGCCGTGATCGAGGCAACGCTGGCTCCGGGCGCCTATACAGCGATCGTGAGAGGCAAGAATAACACTTCAGGTGTGGCCTTGGTGGAAGTTTACGACCTCAACCAGGCCGTGGACTCGAAACTGGCCAACATAAGTACTCGGGCTTTTGTCAATACGGCAGACAACATCGTGATCGCGGGTTTTATCCTGGGTGGCAATAGCGGTTATGACAGGATTGTCGTGCGCGGAATCGGGCCGAGCCTCACGGCTTTGGGTGTAGTTAACGCGCTGGCCAATCCAACGCTGGAGCTGCGCGACAGCAATGGCGCGCTCCTCGTCGCGAATAACAACTGGCAGGATAATCCGGCTCAAGCGGCGGAGCTGATCGCGGCCGGCCTGGCGCCGACCAATCCACTGGAGTCCGGCATCGCCGCGACGCTGCCACCGGGCCTTTACACCGCACTGCTGGCGGGACAGAACAACGGCAGCGGCATCGGCCTGGTTGAAGTCTACGACCGCGGGAACGGAGCCCCGCCACCGCCACCGACTCCAACGCCGGGTACACCGTCACCGACAGCGTCACCAGGCACCCCGACACCGTCGCCCACGACGACGCCGGGAATCACACCGTCGCCCACACCGTCCGCGACGCCCACACCGACCTCAGCGCCAGCGACACCTACCCCGAGCCCGGCTGCGTGCGTGCAAAACTTCGATGGAGTGACCGCGCCTGCCATGCCCCCAGGATGGTCGGGGTGGGTCACCTCTACGATCGATCCTGATAGCCCACCCAATGACGCATTCGTGCCCGACCAGAATGGGATCAGCGACACCACTATGGAATCACCGCCCATCCACCTTAATAATTCCGCCCCGTTTTTGCAGATAAACTTCCGCAACAATTTTAACACCGAACATGACCCACCGCCGGCGGAGGTGTTCTGGGATGGGTATGTGCTGGAAGTATCGACCAATAATGGGGGGACCTGGGCGGACGTGACCGATCCATCGATTGGGGGGACCTTTGCCTCTGGGCCTTACACTGGAGAGATCGACGGCACGGCGGGCAACCCGCTGGCGGGGCGCTCGGCGTGGAGTGGCAATTCGGGCGGTTACATCGACACGGTGATCAATCTGCCCGCGAGCTTAAGGGGACAAACCATCGGACTGCGCTTCCGGATGGGAACGGACGAGGCGGTGGGCGCTCCCGGGGTTCGCATAGACAATTTCTCACTCCTGGGTGGGTCGTGTCCTTAGCCCGATAGCCTTCCGATTACCTCCTTCCCCGTGTTGTGTCTGCCTCTCTCGATGAGAGGCAGACCCGCCCAACGGGCAGTTTGGAGAGCTACTGAGGAATCGCTGAGGCGGCCTTAGGCGCAGCGCTGGTCTGCTTGCGCTTACATCTCTTAATGGCAATTGGAAAATAGATGCCCAGGATAATAATGGATAGCGCACTAACACTATGAGCGTCGCGTTCCCGGGAAGATCGGCACTACCCCCAAGTCTAATTTACGACCTGCCAGCTGGGTTAGCTATGGAACATCGGCGGCAGTTTTCCCAGCAGCCAGTAGGTGCAGGCGATGACCGAGATGGCGAAGACAAATGCCGCGGCGATCAGCGCAAGAGCGATCTTGCGAGAGGTAGAGAGCTCGTCGCGAAACAAGCGGCTTTGGAAGGCAACGAACCACCACCCTGTCAGAAGAAGCGCCACCGGACTGACAGCCGCTTCCCGCAGCACGGGAGCGCTCAACCAGGAAGGCAGGGTGAAGGCACAAAGCAGGTTTAGCAGCATGAACCCCGTCGTTGCTCCACCAAACACGTAGCACTGAAGGAGGAAAGAACCGTAGAGCGTCGATCGCGTGACCGGGACGCGTTTGGCGAGCACAGGAACAATGGCAAAAGCCAGCGGCAACCAAATGGCGAGAATGATCCCATAGCTGATCGTGGCGGGAGAGAGATCGATCGCCCAAGGGTCTGGATACTTTGCGTCTCGGTGGGCAAAAGCACTAATGAACCCCTCGAACGCCGTCTCCCACATTGTGCGCACGACATGCACCCCCACGATTGCCGGGAGGACGCAGAAGAGGATCCAGAAGAGGACGGGCGAGACCTGGGCATCATATCGCTGCTCCACCGGCTTCTTGAGTTCCCCTGCGACGAACTCTGGAAGCGAACGAGGATGACGAAGCACTCTGGCGAGCGTCTTGGGCGCGAGCACAAAGAGCATCACGAACTGAACGATCAGTTCCTCGAGATCGTGGAAGAGGCGCAGGAAGTTCATGCGCGCGCGGCGGCTTAGAGCGATCGCAACTTAACGCGGGGGGTTGTCGCGAGCATGTCGGCAGTTTTATCGATCAACGACTTATTGATCAAGCAAAAAGACGACTCCTTGTCGTCCTTCTTCGTTATATCCTCTCGCTCAACGAGGGCCAGGAAGCTTTGCCTCCATTTTCAAGGCAGCTTCGAGGTTATTCTTGAAGCCCCGTCGAACCGCCCAGCCCTTCCCTTCGAGACCCTCCGGTCCCTTGATCTCGGTCCATTTGCCGTCGGCTTTCAAAACCGAAAGGCGTGCGCAGCCGTAGTAATCCGCCTGGTCGCCGCCTGGCTCGTCGAGATGAGCGAAAGAAAGCGCCATCGTGCCGTCGGCGATCTGGTAAATCACCAGATGCAGCAGAACCGAGCTCCCGAGGTTTGGCTTGTCGCTCGAATAATTTCCGGCAATCAGCACCTCGTTTGCAAGTTTAAGAGCGAGCGAATCGTAGGTGCCATTGAGTTCAGAGTGAATCACCCTCGTTCCAGAGAGATGCGTGCCAGAGAGCTGCGCGCGGACAATAATCCAACCCTGGACCGGGGAGATAAGGAGTGACTTATAGAACTTTGGGCTGATGGATCTCTGCAAGACGCGCGTTGGAATAACCTTCAGGTCCGTGAGCGTACGGCCCGTTGCAAGCGGCCTTGCGGCAAAACTGCTGCCAAGTGAAACGAAAACAATGATTACGGTTAGCAGCATTAGCGACGGCTTCATGCGTCGAGTCTGACCCCGTAAAAGCAGGAAGCGAGACAAATCTTCACCGGGTCCGTTAACCCCGTGAGATCAGCGGTTTGGCGAACAAGCAAAAAGGCGGGAACAAAATACTCGGCCGTCTCGTCACCCGAGACAAGGAGGCGCCGGTTTTATTTCGGGGACACTGCCGGCGTAAGCCGATCGAAGTCACTCCGGCCGCGTTCGAGTGGCTTCGTCCACTCGCCATAGGCTGGATTGGGCAGGATGATCCACTTTGCGCCCCAGATCGCTTTCTGTTTGTCGACCGCGTCCTTGCGCGCCCTGATAACGCGCTCCAACTCGCCGGCAGTTTCATTTGCGATGTTGCCACAACGCAGAGCGTCATCGAAGTCTCTCAGGTTATCGCCGATGTAGAGCAACACCGTATACTCGCGCTCAATTTCCTGCCGTCGCGCGGTCTTATCACTAGGTCCCGTGCTCAGTTTCAGAAGGTTGTCCGCTCAGCCGGAATTCCCAGTCGCGTCAGCGCCTTCTTGGTTTGCTCTCGAAATTTCTCGTTGCGGTTACTGATATAGACCACCGTTATGCCGAGTTTCCTGGCTTCCAAGATAAACTCCTTTGCCCCGGGGATAAGCCCGACCTTATCGAAGCCCTGTTCTTCCCATGCATCCCAGAGTCGCTGATCATAACCGAGGCCGCTTCGCAATTGCATGGCCTGAAAACCCGAATTATCGACGGCAGTCTCGTCCAAATCCATCACGACGGCGAACTTACCGCTCTTTTGTTTGGCCAGCGCCTCCTTCAAACGAAAGAGCGCAAGGTTGTATGCCTGATAGCAATTGGCCCGGTACTCCGCAGATGTCTCCATGTAAAGGTTCGCATCCAGACTTCGGTTCGGCGGGTCTTCGGCCTTATACGCTGGCGGCGCTACTGGTGCCGGAGAGTCTTGCCCGGAAACCCACGTGCCCGTGGCAAACACGATCACCAAACCGCTCATCGCGACCTTCGCGACAAATCCGCAATAGATTGTCTTAATGCGCATAGTAATCTTTTTTAGAAACCTTCCGTCATTTGGCGATTAAAGGAATTGTTCGAATCTGACCGTGGGGATTTCTGTTGCGAGAATACCTCGCACGTCGCAAGTCCTAGCGAGATACGGATTAGCGGGCAAGCAAGAAAAGCAATTCCGTAAACGTCTACTTCCGGTAGGATGGGCGGCTCGATCACGTCTTCGGACTCTTCTGTCTCTTGCTTCGAGTTTCACCAACTGGCCACCGGGATCGACCAGGTGCGCGGTCACGAGATGGAGGGTTTCGTTAGGTCCGCCGTTTCCCGTTCGCTCGTCGTTGCGCCCGTATCTCTAACCGTCTCTTTAGCGCTGGCACAAATCGCAGGATTTCCCGATCTTCAACTTGGTTAAAACCGCGATCGAATTCGCGCCACAGGTCCATGGAACGGGGATTCTCCATGGTCCACAGATCCACCGCGCCTCGAGCGACTTTCTCCTCACCGTCTTCCAACGATTTCGACCAGTAATGATTGATTCGAAGAATCTCCGCCGTGGCAGGAATGGAACGTGAAGTTTCGACCGGTTGTTCGTTTTCGTCCGAGGCGATCTCGCCGTTTCGGTAGAGCCAATGGTGGGTGTTGGCGGACGCCGCGACGCGGCGTGGATTAACGATGCTCTTGATGATTGGCGTGACCTGCTCCGCGCGAAGCAGGTAATTCTCCATAACGAGGCCTTTGGGCCGGGTGAGGTGCCCGGACGACCCAAACATGTACCAATGCACTGCCAGGGCAGGGTATTGTTTGTACCGGCGCAAAACCTTCGGAACACTTTCGCCCCGACTCGGGAAGAGAAACTCATCATCATCCAGAAATGCTATCCAGCGGGCTTCGTGTTGATGATTTGCCACACAGTGCTCGTCAGCTCCTGGAAAAGCCGGCGTCTGAGGCCATTCATAAAGCGTGACACTCCCCTCCGCGCGATACGGTGCCAGTGCCCCAATGTAATCATCGGTGCTGTTATTATTGTAGAGATAAAAGTGCTCGAATCCTACGATTTGATGAAACTCAATCCATTCTGGCAGAAAGCGGGCAGCATTCTTAAATTTCAAGCAGGCCGTTAACTGATGGCGAATTCGATACTCTTCAAGAGCAACCGAAGCCCCACGAAAACCTTCCCGCCCAGCTCGCCGTACTCTTCGGAACCAATCTCTTGCTGAGTGTGACAACTCTCTCATCATCATGATTCGTCGATGATCCGGATCCAAAATGAACCGATGAACTGCGTCGAGCCTACATTTGGTGTCCAACAAACTGTAGTAATATCGGACACTGTTTCCTGTCTCCCTCAACTAGGTGTCTCGTGGATTGCGGTTCGATTGAGAGTCTATAGCCAAGGCGAAACGCCGTTGCCAAACGAACCAGGCAACACCGCCTTATCCGATGGTCTCTTGATTCGTCAAGGTCGTCTCCGGCTGAGCGGCAAAGATCTATTCCAATCTAACTTTCAGCCTCGTCGAACTGGAACTGCATGGGGAACACGCTGACGAATGGTCACGAGTAGGGACACTAACGAGGTGTTCATGCGTCAAGTCTGCCGCCCCTAAAGGCGGAAGGCGAGACATATTTGTAGCGTTCTTGTTACCCAGGCAGAATTGGTCGCTTTCAACGACCAGCCGAAACGCCAAAGCAGGCAAGAGCGCCGCTCCAGGAGACGAGCAAAGAGAAACCAATCAGGTATACATAAGCCATCCCTGCAATCGCGAGACCAGTAGTAAGGCGCCAAACAAGTGGCTCGCCGCTAAGAGAAACAGGCCGCTGCGCCACAATGACAACATCTCACGGTGCCGTAGTTCCATCCCGGCCTCGCGTGCCGCGGCTGCACATCAAGATCCCAGGATCAGCTCTTCAGCTCAGTGGTACCAGATTGTGAGCCTTACGTAATCAAACGCATGGTCGTCCTGGGCAATGACGTTCAACCAATGCCCAGGCGCATTAGCGAAAATGTGCTGATTCAGCGCGGTAATGCTGGCGGTCGGCAGGAAAGTGCTGATGGCTGATGTTCCTGGTCCTGTCAGAGTAGTTGGCGCTGTCCAGATCAGACCCGCTGCGTCGATTGTCTTACCATAGATGTGGATTCTGTCACCGGGAGGGCTGAAGTCGCCATAATCTCTCATCTTGGCTTCAAATTTAACGGCGCAAACCTTGCAATTCTCTTTCATCTTGAAGCTGTGAACGAAAACCTTATCAGCACCCGGTTGGTCGAATAGCCGCGTCGGATTAAGTGCGGGGTGGGCTGCCAAAAAAGCCGTCACCTCCGGGCTTTTCGTCACTGGGTCAGGACCGCCCCCGAAGTTGTCCACCACGCCCCCAAGATATTGGACGGGTGGTTTAGGGCAGTGAGGCATAACTCCGGCTTCGAACGTCTGGCTCGTTTGCAGCTCCGCCACCTCGATATCGACTTTTTTCCCGGCTTCGGTTGTCCTCTCGACGTCCGTTTTCGTTTCGACGTCTGCTTTCTTTTCGACGGCTGCTTTCTTTGGCGCCGCCTCCTCTTGTGCGAGGGCGAGACCGGTAAATGCACCTAGGGATGCAAGAGCTAACACTAGCGTGAATAATTTCTTCATGGAAGGGATCCTTTTCTGTCGGGGTTAACTAAGATGCTCATTGCGAGCTTCCACCAGATTTGTAAAGGCACCGGCGAAGGTCAAGATAAATCTGGCCGGAAATCGAATAGTTACTGTAGGAGAATTCCTACACCTTATCTGACCTAACCAGCCTACTCCACAAAGTCCTGATCCTTTTACGGGCAACGACCAACCGATACCGGAGCACATTGCTTAAGGTCCTACTTATGCCTACAGCGGAGACAATCCGCTTCGCCGACACCAGGTTGACGCAGACGGTTGTTCCTGTTTCATCAACCCAGACGGACACGTCATCTCATGGGCTCAACGCAGCCATACGGCTGCCTTGCGGCCAGTTGCCTTTTCCGTCCTTAGGACGGCCTTAATGCTTGGCGATGGCTATGTAATCCAGAGAAACATTGATATCGAGCTTCACAGGCACGCCATCGTCGCACCTTTTGTGTTGCACCTCGAAACCGTCGAGTCTCTTGTGGAGCGGGTTGAAGTACGTGCAGACGGAAGTTGGCGAGTATCCGGCTGTGTTCGTTGCCTGAACGACCACGGAATAATTGAGGTTCGGCATAGCGCCATTTGTGAAAATGATGTTGATTCCATCCTTGCCACTCGCAAATACGGCCGTTCCGGCCCTGTACTGAACGAGTGGAATTGCCGCCGCTGCCTGCCCAAACGTCGGGCCCGCTGTAATGGGCAGGGCTACGAGAGCCAAAGCCAAGCTTAGTAATTTCTTCATGGGAGGGATGTCTTTCTGCTTTGAGGGTTATTAGATGCTCCTTGTATGAGCTCGGGTCGAAATTTGATTAGAGTCGTCCAGGCCGTCAAGACAATACTGCCGACACAACGAAGAGTTGATATAGGAGAATTCCTACACCACCGAAGCTAACGAGCATGGTTAGCGGAGTCCATCTCCTCAAGCAACTTATCCACTATGACCGGCGGATTACTTCTTGTAGAAAGGAACTTCCGGCAAAATGGGAGGCTCGATTACGTCTTCGGACTCTTCTGTTTCTTCGTTTGAGTTTACGAGCTGCCCACCCGGATTTACCAAGCGCGCGGTAACGAAGATGACCAGGTTCCGTTTGATGTGCTGCTCTGCGTTCGTGCGGAAGAGACGGCCGACGAGCGGGATGTCACCTAAAAGAGGAGTGCGATCCTCCGTTTTCTGCACGTCCTCGCGCATGAGACCACCCAGCACAACGGTCTGGCCGTCCCATACACTTACACTCGTCGTCACCTTGCGCGTGCTGAAGATGGGTTGATTGATGACGTTTGGCGTGAGGACGCTCTGGGGCGAGTTGATCAATCCTCCGGTCACCGTGTTGAGAAAGGACGATGATGGCGCCAGGATTGGGCTGCCATAGTTTATGAAGCCTTCAAACTCCACTACTTGCGGAACCAGGTTGAGATCGATGGTTACCCCATCAGGGCCGACAACGGGTTCGACTTCGAGAGTTACCCCCGTGTTGCGCGTTTCGAAGTGAGTCGGAGTAGTAGGAGTGACCGGAACCGAAGAAGCTCCTCCGAGAGGAATGATGCCGCCAGTATCGCTTCTGGTCGTTACGCTACCAACTGTTTGCGGGATCTGCGGGGGCTCAAACTGAGTCGGATAACGAAACTCACGCACGATCTCGATCACCGCGCGCTGCCCGCTTTTCGTCGTTACGCGCGGCGCGGAAAGCAGGTCGACCCCTTTCTTTTGATTGAGGGCCCGAATCACGACCTGGAATTGTGGATCGGTCAACAGGCCGCCAACACCGAAAATTCCTGGAGCAAGAACCTGACCGGCTGACGTGCCGAGGAGAAGCGAATCGATGGCGTTACCATTAATGGCCAGGGTTCCGCTTCGGTTCCCCGCTGTGACTGGATTCAAACCGGTCGTCGAAAACGGATAGTCAGCCTGGTTTACTAGCGCGCCGGTACCCGATGTTCCTCCTCTTAGAGCTAGACTTCCCTTTGTATTCAAATTGAATGGCCCCAACAGCCAGTCAAAACCCAACTCCTTTAAGTTATTTTGCGTTATCTCGACGAACTTGGCTTCGATCTCGACCTGCTTTGGTCCAGAAACATTAGCCTGTTCTACGATAGCGTCGACGAGCTCCAGGTTGTCAGCCGTATTGCGAACAATGAGCCGGCTGGTTTGCGGAAGAAAGTTTGCGCTCGAACCTGGGACTGCGAATGACACGCCTTGATTCTCGAGAAACTCCTTTGCCCCTTCGCGGTTCACCAGCAACCGCCCGCCCGTAGTTTCCTGCGTGTCCTTGCCAGTCCCGGCGGCAGGTGCTGCTCCTTTGGCGCTCGCCGGCTGGTTTAAGGACGATACGCTGCCGCTCAGGGATCCGCTGATAAATCCCGGCGGCACGCGATACTCTTTCGTGAGCAGGTCGTTACTCTGCTCGCTGATCGGAATAATGGATATGGCATACGGCTCGACTTTCACTTTCAGTCCCGCCTGATTCGCGATGTAACGAAGAGCTTCGGCCAATGGAATTTCGTTGAGCGTGATAGTGATCCGCGCGTCAGCAGGCGAGATAGAGGGTTCCGAAATGGTGGTGGCTGAAACGGGCGCAGCCGCATCGTGTGAAACGCCAGCCGCGGGCGACGCAGAAACGACCGTCGTCGTCGACGTCACGGTTGTCTCCGCGGGACGACCAAGCGTGGTCAATCGCAGCACAATATCGACCCCCTTTCGGCCATCGGTCGCAGGATCGTTCGCCTCCGCCTGCTGTCGCAAAAACTCGATCGCTTCCCGGACACTCGCATCGCGAAATTCGATCCTCGGAATGATGATGGTGTTGAGCTTGTGGGTAATGCGCGCAGTCCCAGTCGCATCTTTCGTGAACGCATCGGTAATTGCTCCGACGGTTTGGCCGTAAGGTCTGACCGGTTCCTCCCAACCCTTTTGAACCTGCCAGAGTTGCTGGGAGCGTGTTTCGTTATACGCCTCTTCGCCGTAGTGCGTTTTCGTGAGATTGATTTTCTCCTCACCGCGACGCGCGGCTACGTTGTAAGGATCGAGATTCAGGACCTGCTCATACTTCTTGAAGGCCAGGTCATAGCGTCCGCTGTTGTAGTAGCCGTCCGCGTCGCTCAGGAGCTTTTTCACTTCCTCGACCTTCGAGAGAAACTTCGGCCCGAGCGTCCGATTGAAGTAGCCGGGCTGTTGCAGACGGGCCAGTAACTCAGCAGCAGAACGGCAATTCGGATCGTAGCGATTACTCAGCATCTCCCGGCAGATTGCCTCCGCCTCCGCATACTTGGCATCGGTAATCCGCAGCTCGGCGAGCTTGATGCCACTGGCACAGAATCCACTCACTGCCTCGTCATGGCCCTTGCCACCCACGACCGCATCGGGAAGGAAACCAACTGCCAGGCGAAACTCTTCGTGGGCGACGACAAAGTTTCCCTCGCTCATCGCCGCCTTCCCGCGCGCAAGGGCTGCCTCGCCTTGCGGGAGTGCGGCTCGCCTCCGCGCCACCTCGCGATCCGCGACGGGGCTAATGTTCTGGGCGATACATGTCTCGCCCATCAACGTTGCGAAAACGAGGGCGAGGGCGAGAAAAACGGTACGAGAGGAGGAGGGGTTTGTCATGAGGGGAGACCGCAGGGGGGTTAGGGGATGAACAGGCCAACTTCGATCGGCTCATTTGGCTTTTGCGTGTTGACGATGACCGCTTTGGCCGGTGCAACGTCCACCAACTTATATTTGATCTGCTCTTCCGGTTTCAATGAAAATTCCTGATCCTTCTTGACTGCGAATTCCCGGCGCCCGCCCCAGGCGTAAACAAAACTCGCAACCGATTCCGGCGAGATCATGATTTTCTCTTTCACAAGATTTACTTGCTCATGGGTCTCTCGATTTTCCAAAGTCAATTCCGAGACGTCGATCTTCGTGCCGTACTTATTTGCCTCATGTTTCTCGGTAAATTTCAGGAGAGTGAATTTCGTGCCGCGAATCGAATCACCGAGTCTTAGGAACT
>JBEEHC010000202.1:0-16679 GCA_041167205.1 Verrucomicrobiota bacterium | reverse complement strand
GCGGACGAAGTGCATCGGCTGGCTGAATTACATAGCGCCAAACAGGGCGTGCCCACGATGGGCGGCGTTCTCGTGATCGGCACTGTCTTGCTCTCGAGCTTCCTCTGGGCGCGACCGGATAACCGTTTCGTTTGGCTGGCCCTCTTCAGCATGGTCTATCTCGGGGCGCTTGGGTTTGCGGATGATTATTTGAAGGTCACCAAGAAGAAATCCGATGGCATCAGCGGCCGGATCAAATTGATTTTTCAAATCGCTCTCGCCGCCATCGTCACAACGGTTTTCCTGACCAATCCGCTTATTGAAGTTCAGGCGCGCTCGCTCTATCTGCCGTTCTTCAAAGCTCCGGTCATCGCGAACATGGGCTGGATGACCCTCGTCTTTTTCGCGTTCGTCATCGTCGGCTCGTCCAACGCCGTTAATCTCACGGATGGGCTGGATGGCCTCGCCATCGGCTGCACAATCACGGTCGCTTTTGCTTACGCATTGCTTTCTTACGCGGCCGGGAATTTTCGCATCGCGGATTACCTTCAGGTCCCGTTTTATCCTTATACCGGCGAGCTTGCGGTGGTCTGCGCGGCGCTCGTTGGCGCCGGTCTGGGCTTTCTCTGGTTCAACTGCCATCCCGCGAAAGTCATCATGGGCGACACCGGGGCGCTCGCGATCGGCGGAGTGATCGGAGTCATCGCGATCTGTTGCAAACAAGAGCTGCTCCTCGCGGTCGTCGGCGGCGTCTTCGTTCTCGAAGCGGCTTCCGTAATCCTCCAGGTCCTGAGTTTTCGGATGACCGGAAAGCGCATCTTCCTGATGTCGCCGATCCATCATCATTTCGAGCTGAGCGGCTGGAAGGAAAATACCGTGATCGTGCGGTTCTGGATTCTGTCGGCCATTTTCGCGCTCCTTGGATTGGCGACGTTGAAGCTGAGGTAAATCGTGAAATACCAGGGCAAAAAAGTTGCGGTGCTGGGAGCGGGACTGAGTGGGACCGCCGCCGCGCTTTTGCTCCGCAGTGAAAACGCCGATGTCACCGTGCTGGACAGCGCGGACGAGAAAACTTTGCTGAAATCGACCATGGAAAACCTGCGGTCGCGCGGAGTGGAGGTGCGGTGCGGTTCCGCGGCCGAGCAAGATTCCTCCCCCTATGATTTTGTTGTCCTGAGTCCGGGCATCGATCCGATCTCGCCGCTGGCGACAAATTTTTCATCGCGAAAAATCGAGACGATGGGCGAGCTCGAGTTGGGTTGGCGCTCCGTGAACGTCCCGGTCATTGCCATTACCGGCACAAACGGGAAGACGACCACCACAGAGCTGCTCGCGCAGATGTTGAATGCGTGCGGACAGCGCACGATCGCCTGCGGAAACATCGGCAAACCGCTCTCCGAGGTCGCGCTGGAACAGCGTGACCTCGATGTGCTCACCGTGGAAGTGAGCTCGTTCCAGCTCGAAACCATCCGGACGTTCCGGCCTTCGATCAGCGTCTGGCTGAATTTTGCCCCCGACCACCTCGATCGCTATCGCTCGGTCGCCGAATATCGCGCGGCGAAGCTGCGCGTTTTCGACAATCAAACGGCGGACGACGTCGCCGTGGTAAACGCCGGCGAGACGTTGCCGAAAATCGAGGCACGGAAGGTCAGCTTCAGCGCGTACGCGGACCAGGCAGATTTCCGCCTTGAAGGCGGATCGATCGTTTATCAAAACACGCCCGTCCTCCGCATGGCGGAAACAAAGTTGCGCGGCTCGCACAATATCGAAAACATCATGGCGACGCTCGCGGTCGGTCTCGCGCGCGGGTTGTCGTTCGAGCAAATGCTCCCGCCGCTTTGCGCATACGAGCCGCGGCCGCATCGGTGTGAATTCGTGCGGGAAGTCGGCGGTGTGACTTACATCAACGATTCCAAGGCGACCAACCTCGATGCCGTCGAAAAGGGACTGCTCGCGCAGAACAAGAGTGTGATCTTGATCGCGGGCGGAAAGGATAAGGGGTTCACTTTCGAAACGCTCCGGCCGCTCGTTTCCGGGAAAGTCCGGGCCGCGGTTCTGATCGGAGAGATGGCCGAGCGAATCGCGCACGATTGGAGAGACGCCGTTCCCTGCGAGATCGCGCACTCGCTGGCCGACGCCGTCGAGCGCGCGCACGTGATCGCCAGGCCCGGGGAAGTCGTCCTCTTTTCTCCGGGCACGTCCTCGTTCGACATGTTCAAAAGCTACGCCGATCGCGGCGATCAATTTCGTGCCCTGGTCCACGCCTTGCCCAAATAAGATTATGAAACTACCCCAACTTCTCACTCGCAAAAAACTGCGCGCCACGACTGCGCGCCGCGCTCTCGGCGCGGCGGAAATGGACTACGAAGAGATGTCCGAGCCGAACATGAAGCTCTCGCGTGCGCTGCTCATCGTGCTCGTGCTTCACGTGGTGGCTGTCGCCGGCATCATTGCTTTTAACACGATCAAGACGCGGCAGGGCCCCCTTCCGCCGATTTCGAGTGAGAGCGCAAGCGTCAAGGTTGCGCCAACTGCCTCGACGAAATCAGAGGGCCCGACCGTCGTCCCTTCGGCAAGGAGCGACGAAGCGAAGACCGCGAAGGCGCCGTCGAAGCCGGTCGCGAAAGACGATCGCAAGGGCGATCACGCGAAACCCGCGGAGAACAACTCAACAAAGCCGGATGCCGCAAAAACCTACGTCGTTGCGAAAGGGGACAGCCCCGTCTCGATCGCGAAAAAGTTGAAGGTTCCGTATGACGACCTCATGGCGGCGAACCACATCGACGATCCGCACAAACTTCAAATCGGCCAGAAACTGATTATCCCAACCAAACCCACAAAACCGAAGAAGGGGGATTAATGAAACATCGAGCGCAAGACTTTTGTCCGCCCGTGCCGCCGCCGCCGCCACGAAACTAGATGCATCGCAAGAGTGCCCATTTCTTGTTCCTGGCGGTTCTCGGCATGCTGGCCATCGGCATCGTCATGCTTTTCAGCACGAGTGCGTTCGCGCGCGACAGTCATGGAGACGTCTATTTTTTCATGAAGAGACAGGTGGTCTGGCTCGGCGTCGGTCTGGTTGTCTGCACGGTGGCCGCACTGGTCGACTACCATTTCTGGCAGCGGACGTGGTGGATCTGGTTCGGCCTGGCCCTCATCGCCCTCTCCCTTTGTTTCGTGCCGCACGTTGGCATGCGGATCAACGGTTCGCGCCGTTGGGTCGGACTCGGTCCGGTCACATTTCAGCCCTCGGAAATTGCAAAGGTTGCTGTTGTTTTTTTCCTGGCCTGGTGGTTCGCCCGTTATGAAAAGGGAGCCGGCCGAATCCTGCAGGGTTTCGTAATTCCGTTCGCGATCGTCGTCACGCTTTTGCTGTTGATTGTGCTGGAGGTCGATCTCGGAACGACCGCGCTGATCGGCGCAACGATGTTCGTGATCATGTTCGTCGCGGGAACCAATCCGGTGCTTCTCGGTTTGCTCTCGTTAGGTGGAGTCGCCGGCATTCTCATCGTCGCAACGCACATGTCCGAACGGATGGGCCGGCTCGCGGCTTTTATGGATCCAGAACGCTTCAAAGACGACGCCGGTTTGCAGCAAATGCAGGCCCTGATCGCGTGGGGCAGCGGAGGGATGGAAGGCCTCGGCCTCGGGAACGGCCGGCAAAAAATGCTCTACCTTCCTTATGCCCATACGGACTTCATTTTCCCGATGATCGGCGAGGAGCTCGGTTTGCGGGTGAGTTTACTCGTCGTGTTCCTCTTTGTCGTAATCATCGTGTGCGGGATGATGATCGCATTGCACGCGAAAGATCGCGTCGGGTTGCTTCTCGGCTGCGGCATCGTCTCGCTTCTCGGATTGCAAGCGGCGGTCAACATCGGCGTCACGACATCGCTTCTGCCGAATAAAGGTTTGCCGCTCCCGTTTGTCAGCTACGGAGGATCGAACCTCGCCGCCTGCCTCTTTGGAATTGGATTGCTCCTGAACATTTATCGTCAGGGAGTGCTCGAACCGGCGAATAAGAAACGGACGATGATCCAGGCGCGAACGACGCCCCGAATCTAGGAAGCGCGAATGTCGAACTTCGAATGTCGAACATCTTGGGAGGAAGAAGTCACACATTCGTCATTCGTCATTCGGCCTTCGTCATTCTCATGAACACTGTGATCGCATGCGGAGGAACGGGCGGGCATCTCTTTCCTGGCCTCGCGGTCGCGGAAGTTCTGCGCGCCCGCGGTCACGAGGTGATGCTCTTCATTTCCGAAAAGGAGATTGACGCTCTCGCGCTCTCCGGGCGCTCCGATTTCCGATTCCATAAATTGCCGACGATCGGTCTTCCTTCGCCTTTTTCTCCCGCGGTTCTCGGGTTCCTGCGCCGCTTCAACGAAAGTCTTTCGCTTTGCCGCGGCATTTACCGGAAATTCAAGCCGCACGTCGTTCTCGGGATGGGCGGCTTCACTTCCACCGCGCCGGTGCTCGCGGGAAAGATGCGTGGAATTCCCACTTTCATTCACGAATCCAATGCGATTCCCGGAAAGGCGAACCGGCTGACGGCGCGAATGGTGCGCGCCGTTCTGCTTGGATTTAAAGAATGCGCGCCTTTTTTCCCAAAAGTGCGCACGGAGGTGACCGGCACCCCGATCCGGAAGGAACTCCAGCGCCTTGATCGAAAGATCGCGCGGCAACGGCTCGGTCTGCGGGAGGATCTACTCACGCTCCTGGTCATGGGCGGAAGCCAAGGCGCGAGCGGTATCAATCAGGCGATGGTCAAATCATTGCCGGCGCTGCAAGGCGCGCCCATCCAGGTGATCCATCTTTCGGGAGCGCGCGATGAACGGCTCGTGGCCGACAATTATCAGCGGGAAAAAATCCCGGCCCATGTCGCGGCGTTTCACCACACCATGGAGGAAGTTTACAGCGCCGCAGATTTTGCGATCGCCCGTTCAGGCGCGGCCAGCCTTGCGGAGCTCGCCGCCTTTTCGCTGCCCGCGATCCTGATTCCTTTTCCCTACGCCGCGGAGGATCACCAGACGAAAAATGCCGAGATTTTCGCCCGGGCCGACGCTGGCGTCATTCTGAAGGAGTCCGATCTCGCAGACGATGTCCTTGCTCGAAAAATCCGCGAGTTAATCGGTGATCCAGGCAAACTGCATGGAATGTCGGAGAATTCCGCGCGCCTGGCGCCGAAAAACGCAGCCGCCCTCGTCGTGGAAACCATGGAAAGATATACGCAACCCAATCATGACGCTCGCCTCTGAAATCGATCTGCAAAAATTCCTCACGCGCGAGCATCACCGAATTCATCTGGTGGGGGTGGCGGGCAGCGGGATGAGCGGCATTGCCGCGCTCTTGCTCGAGCTGGGGCATGACGTGAGCGGCTCGGATAAGGTCGGCTCGCTCGAAACCGATCGCCTGCAACGGCTGGGACTCCGCTTCCATGCGCAACACCGAGCAGAAGACGCGAATGATGCCGAGATGGCCATTTTCTCTTCCGCGATCAAGAAAGAGAACCCGATCCTCGTGAGCGCACGTGAAGCGGGTAAGCCGCTTGTTCGCCGGGCCGAGGGGCTGGCCGCGATCATGTCCGGCAAGCGTGGAATTGTGATCGCGGGCATGCACGGCAAGACGACGACTTCCGCCATGACGGCGCACGTCTTGCGCGAAGGCGGCTTGCATCCGTCGCATTATGTTGGAGCGGAAATTCCGCTGCTCGGTTCGAACGCGCATTGGGATCCGCGCGGCGAATATTTCGTGGCGGAAGGCGACGAGAGCGATGGGACGCTGCGCTTTTTCAAGCCGGAACACGCGCTTGTCTTGAACATCGAGGAAGAGCATCTCGATTTTTACGCGGACCTTGCCGCCATCGAAGGCGTGTTTGCCCAACTGCTCGATCAGACATCCGGGTCGGTTTTTTATTGCGCGGATGACCTGCACGCCGGGAGAATTTGTGGCGCGCGGCCGCGTTCCATCTCCTTTGGTTTTGCACCGGAGGCGAATTATCGCGGCACGGATATCGATCTTCGGGATTTCGCGTCCGTCTTCTGTGTCTTTCGCCAAGGCGAGAAGCTGGGCGAAGCTGTCCTGAACGTTCCCGGCCGCCACAACGTGAGTAACGCTCTCGGGGTGATCGCCCTCGCCACCGAGCTGGGAATACCGTTTGCGAAGATCGTCGCTTCGCTCCGCCGCTTCGAGCACGCCCGGCGGCGTTTCGAAATCAAGTACCAGAGCGATCGGTTTCTGCTGGTCGATGATTACGCGCATCATCCCACCGAGATTCGTGCGACGATCGCGACCGCGAAATCAGCCGGGCGCAATCGCGTCCTCACAATGTTCCAACCGCATCGCTACTCACGGACCAAGGCACTGCGGCGCGAATTCGGGTGCGCTTTCGATAACGCCGACCGCATCGTCGTGACCGACATCTACGCCGCGAGCGAAGCGCCGCTCGCCGGCATCAGCGGACAGACAATCGCTGATGAGATCGTCGCGCATGGCCATGGGGGCGTGAGCTATCAGCCGCGGCTGGATCGCCTTCACTGCGATGTCGGGAATATGATCGCGTCCGGCGATCTGATCTTGAGCCTGGGCGCCGGCAATATTCATGAGCAGCTTTCGATTCTCGCGGCTGATTTGGTCATCGCTGAACGGTTAAAGGAAATTGTCGGCGAAGAAGGCGACGTGCGTCTTTATGAGCCGCTCGCGAAGCACACGACGCTGCGGGTGGGCGGGCCGGCGCAGTTCTGGGTTGAGCCGCGCAACGAAGCGGCGTTCGCCGACTTGATCCGCTATTGCCGTCGCGAGAACCTTCCGCTGTTCGTCATCGGACGAGGATCAAACTTGCTCGTCCGCGATGGAGGGATTCGCGGCGTGGTGGTCCATCCGTGCGGCGGTGACTTCGACAGAGTGGACGTTTCCGGAATCGAAATCACAGCGGGAGTCGGCGCCAAACTCAAGCAAGTCGCTTATGCAGGAAAGGCCGCGGGCCTCGGCGGTCTCGAGTGGATGGAAGGAATTCCCGGCGCTGTTGGCGGCGGGTTGCGCATGAATGCCGGCGCAATGGGAGCTCAAACTTTTGAAAACGTCGTGCGCGTCCGATTCCTGGATGGCGAAGGTAACGTGCATACAAGAACTCCGGCGGAGCTCGAGATTAATTACCGTCATGTCCCGTCGTTGGATCATAATTTCGCGGTTTCGGCGGTATTCGCCGGAACCCCCTCGCCACCCGAGGAAATCACCCGGCGCCTGGACGAGTCGCAGGAGAAACGCCGGACAACACAACCGAGCGCGAAGAGCGCCGGCTGCATTTTCAAGAATCCGAAGAGTGGGCCGGCCGGCAAACTAGTGGATGAGCTGGGGCTCAAGAATTCACGTGTGGGCAAGGCCCGCGTCTCGGAAGTTCACGGGAATTTCATCATTAACGAAGGCGGAGCGACGGCGGCGGAGGTGCTCGAGCTGATCGAAAAGATCAGGGATGCAGCGCGGACGCAACGCGGAGTCGAATTGGAAACCGAAGTGCAAATCGTGGGGGAGGAAGCGTGACAAATACGCTCGCCAACCAAAAGATCGCGGTGCTGATGGGCGGACCCGGCTCGGAGCGGGACGTTTCGTTTGCCACGGGCAAGGGCGTCGCCAACGCCTTGCGCTCGCTCGGCGCGGAAGTCACCGAAGTTGACGTGAAAGGTCCAGACTTCGAATTGCCCTCCGGCATCGACCTCGCATTCATCGCGCTGCACGGAACGTTTGGGGAAGATGGACAGGTGCAAAAAATCCTGGAAGGTCGCGGGGTCGCCTACACCGGAGACGGCGTCGCGCAAAGCGAGCTCGCCTTCGACAAGATTCGCTCCAAGGAGACCTTTCGTCAGCACGATGTCCCCACGCCGTACTGGCAGATTGTGACAAATGGCCAGCGGCCGACCATTCCGATTCCGTTCGTCATCAAAGCGCCGCGGCAGGGCTCAACAGTCGGGGTGCATATCATTAAGAATGAGCGAGAAATTGATGCGGCGATCGCGGATGCGGGTAAATACGATCGCGAACTCCTGATCGAAAAGTTTGTTCCGGGTCGCGAGCTGACCATCGGCATTCTCGGTGAGCAGGCGCTGCCGATTTTGGAAATCATTCCGAAGGGCGGCTTTTACGATTTCACGAACAAGTATCCGTTTCTGAATCCGGGCGCGGGCGGCGGCGCCGAACACGTTTGTCCGGCGAAAATTCCGGAGGACGAGACGCGCGCGATTCAAGATCTCGCTCTGCGGGCGCATCGCTCGCTCGGCCTCCAGGTTTATTCGCGGGTGGACATCATGTTACCCGACAACGGCGAGCCGTCTGTCCTCGAGGTGAACACCATTCCGGGAATGACCGAGGCGAGTTTGCTCCCTGAGGCGGCCGCGGCCGTCGGTATCGGCTACACGGAATTGTGCGCAAGAATTATTGAGCTCTCGCAGCAGAGACGGAGGTCGGGCCGATGAAAGCGACCAGGCAACGCGCGCGCGCGCGAAACGAACGCGTTTCGAATCCAAGGCAGCGCCGCCAGCAACAACTGCTCGATGTCAGGGTTCGATCCCATAAGGCGACGCAACATCGCAACCGCCGCGTCCTGGTCACTGTCTCGAAGGTCGTGCTGGCCGCGGCCATTTGCACCGGCCTCTATTTTGGTGTCCAGCTCGGCGCGAAGCGTCTGTTCTTCGAAAACCCCGACTATCGGCTGAGCCAGATCGAGGTGCAGACCGATGGAATGTTGCAGCGCGATCAGATTTTGAAAGCCGCCGGCCTGCGCGAGGGTGAGAACATTTTCGGTATCAGCCTCGCGCGGGTGCAGGAGCGCCTGCAGCAGTTGCCACAGGTGGATGAAGTGCAGGTGGTGAGGAAGATGCCGGGAGAAATCGACATTCGCCTGGTCGAGCGCAAGCCGATCGCCTGGATCACGTCCGACAAGCAAATTTCCGATCCATTTGCGTCCGATGTCGCTTTTCTGGTGGACGCGCGCGGGGTTCTGATGAAAGAAAAGAAGTTGTTGCCTGAATATCTCGGCCTGCCGCTGATCACGGGATGCACGAGCGAGTCGCTCGAGGCTGGAAAAATCGTCGACTCGTTTGAAGCGAAGGCAGCGCTCGAACTTCTGCGTTTGAGCACGCGCAGTTTCATGCAAACGCGCTTTCAAATTCGCGAGATCGATGTCTCGAAAGGGTATTGTCTGCTCGTGTCGGACAAGAACCACACGCGCGTGACCTTTGGCCTCGATAATCTCGACACGCAATTACAGCATCTCGAGCAGTTTCTCGTCTATTCCGACGATTCTAAGCGCGAGCTCGAAACGGTGAACCTGCTCGTGCAGCGGAATATTCCAGTGACTTTCACGAAAAACCCTGTCGAAGTAATTAACGAAACGATCGATCCGGAAGGCTCGGAGCCAAGAATCTTGAAGGCGATTCCAGTCCGTCCGCTGGCAAAAGCGGAAACTGCGGCCGGGCCGGCGAAGTCGCGCGCGAGCGCACCTTCACCGCCGATCCGCAAGGCAATTCCCGTCCGGCGTGGCAGAAAGGATTAAGCGAAATGGCAAGCAGCGATCTCATGGTTGGTCTCGAAATTGGCACCTCGAAAATCTGTGTCGTCGTGGGCGAAGGGCGCCCCGATGGCACAATCAAGATTCTCGGCGTCGGTCAGGCGCCGTCGCGCGGGGTGCGGAAAGGCGAGATCGTCGATTTCGAAACCGCCATGAAATGCGTGCACGAAGCGGTGGTCGACGCCGAGACGAAAAGCGACGTCATGATCCGCAGCGTGTACGTCGGCGTCGCCGGGTCCCACATTCAAAGCTTCAATAACCGCGGTTGCGTGGCCCTGCCGGAAGATCGCGACGAAATGGACGAGCAGGACATCGAGGACGTGAAGATCAACGCGCGCGAAGTGAGCATTCCCGCGCAAAACGCCTTTCTCCATTCGATCATCCAGCATTATCACGTCGACGGGCAGGATGGCGTCCTCAACCCGGTCGGCATGCTCGGGCAAAAGCTCGAAGCGGATTTTCACATCATTCACGGTGTGCGCACGCGCATCCAGAACACGATCCGTTGCGTGAAGGAATTACCGCTGGAGGTGGAGGACGTGGTCTTCACCGCGCTCGCTGTGGCGCAGGTCGTCCTGACCCAGCACCAAAAGAATCTCGGCGCGCTCGTGATCGATATCGGCGGCGGCACGACGGATTACATTTTGTATGTGGACGGCGCGGTCAAACAAAGCGGCGTCCTCGGCGTCGGCGGCGATCATATCACGAACGACATCTCGATGGGTCTGCGCATCCCAATGACGCGCGCGGAGAAACTTAAAATCGAGGAGGGCAGCGTCACCCTGGGCAACTGTCTGCCCGGCGACACCGTCTTGCTGAAGGACGACTCCGGGTTTGCCGGAAAGGAGATCGAACGGGAAACACTCAACACGATCATTCATTTGCGCCTGCGCGAAACCTTCGAGCTGCTGAAGCGGAAACTGGAGGAAGAACCGTTCATCAACTACATCGGCGAGGGCATTTTCATCACTGGCGGATGCAGCCATCTGAAGGGGATCGATCATCTGGCTGAGGAGATTTTCGAATTGCCCGCGCGGGTCGCTCACGCGCAGACGATGTCCGGACTGACCTCCGCTTTTGAGAACCCGCAGTTCTCCGCCGCGATCGGATTGATCAAGTATGCCCAAGCCGTCCAGGTCGATCGTCGCCCGCGCCGCGGCTTCGGCCGCCTCTTCGGCAAAATCTTCAACGGGATGCGCTCCTAACACCCTTGAAAACGGCCTCTAACTAACCACGCTATGATCCAACTTAACCGTAACTACAACATGCCGGAGAAGGCAGAGGAAGAGATCCCAATCAAGGTCGTCGGCGTCGGCGGCGCCGGCTCGAACGTTCTCGATCGAATCGTGCTGGATGGCTTGAACAAGGCCGATCTCATCGCGATCAACACCGATGTGCAATCTCTCGCCAGCTCCGTCGCGGCGCACAAAGTGCAGCTCGGACGAACCGTCACGCGCGGGCTCGGAGCCGGTGGCGATCCCGAGGTCGGCTACAATGCGGCTTACGAATCCGCGGATGAAATCCGGCAAGCGCTCGCGAACGCGAGAATGATTTTTGTTTGCACCGGTCTGGGTGGGGGGACTGGCTCGGGCGCCGCGCCGGCCGTTGCACAGGTCGCGCGCGAGTCCGGCTCGCTCGTCGTGGTCTTTGCCACGTTGCCATTCGCGTTCGAGGGAAAACGCCGCGGGGCCCAGGCGCAGGAAGCCCTCGCGAAATTGCGCGAGAATGCCGACGCCGTCGTCTGCTTCGAGAACGATCGCATGGGCGATATGGTCGCGCCCAAAGCGGGAATTCATCAGGCATTCGCGGTGGCTGATGTCACCATCAGTCAGAGCGTGCGCTCGATCGTGAACTTGATCCAGCGTCCCGGCCTGATTCGAATCGGCTTCGACGATCTGCTCTCCGCTCTGCGCAGCCCGAGCGGTCGCTGTCTGTTCGGTTTCGGTGAATCGGATTCCGATAATCGCGCGCACGATGCGCTCACGCAGGCCTTGAAAAACCCGCTGATGGATCGCGGGCGAATGCTCGCGGATGCGTCCCACGTTTTGGTCCAGGTCGCAGGCGGGCCCGCCATGACGCTTTCTGAAGTCGAGATTCTGATGCAGGAACTCGGCCGCCACATCAACGATCACACGCAGATTCTTTTCGGCACGTCGGTCGATGGACGGATGGGGAATCGATTAAGCGTAACGCTGATTAGCTCACTGGAGACCGAGGAAGAGGTAGCGCCCGCGCCCCCGAAACCCGCGAGCTTCATCGAGCCCGTGCCGGTCCCGAAGTACGAGCCAGTCGCGCCTCCGACTCCGCCGATCTGGGAACAGCGCGAAGAGCCGGCTGCCGTGGCCTCCGAGCCGCCGGCCTTTGCGGATGAGGTGATTCAAATAGAAGAACCCGGCACCGAGATCGAGGCCGAGCCTGCTCCGGCTGCGTATGCGCCGGAGGAGCCGGTCATCGAAGAAACGTCACCTCAGCCGCGCGTGATCCTCCCAAAAAAGAAGCCGGCTCCGTTTAAGGAACCGAAACCGGTCGAGGAGAAAAAGCTGCACGCGAAACAAGAGGTGCTGCAATTCGAGCCGGTCACGCGCGGTCGTTTTGAGAAAAGCGAGCCGACCATCGTGGAAGGCCAGGATCTCGATATACCAACCTTTTTGCGCAAGAACGTTCGAGTGAAATAGGCTGTTTGCCTGCCGTTCCACGGGTGCCGGTTTGGAACCGCCGCTCCTTGTAAAATTTTCGCGCCAACTTGCATCCCCGTTGCTACTTGGCACGAAATCTGGTGCTTTTTCAGCGATGCAAAACCGTCGAAGTGCCTTTACGCTGATCGAGTTGATGATCGTCGTGGGGATCATCGCGCTGGTCGCGGCCATGGCCCTGCCATCCTTTCTGCGCGCCCGCCAGCGGGCCCAAAACACCAAGTTCATTAACGCCCTGCGCGTGGTTTCGGGCGCCTTCGACACTTATGCGATCGAGCACAACAGCTATCCGGCCGATGCGAACCGCGGCATTGTGCCGCCGGGCATGGCTTCCTATTTCAATCCCGGTTTTGATTTCACCAAGCCGACGCCGATCGGTGGACTGTGGGACTGGGACAAGGACGTCTTCGGCTTCAAGGCGGGCCTTTCCGTCGTGAGCCCGAACGCATTACAGCAGCAGCTCCAGGATATCGACACGTCATGGGATGACGGCAATCTCATCACGGGCCATTTCCAGGACAAGAGCAACGGCCGCTACAGCCAGATTCTGGAATAGCAGCTGGCGCGACCGCACGTCAGCTACTTCTTCATCACCTCCAGCACGGCGCTGATCATTCCGATCAACCCGGTGCGAATAGTCGGTTCGGGCACCGGGGCGAACTTGCTCGAATGCAGGCTCGGCAAGGGCGTGCCGGTTTTCTTGCTCTCCGCCGCCTTCGCTGGATCCACCGCGCCTACATTGAACATGAAAGCCGGGACCGAATGATCGGGCAGGCTGTATTCGCTGAAATCTTCGCCGCCCATCGTCGGATCTTTCGGCACAACATTGTTAGCGCCGAGCGCCGTCTTCAATGCGGCAGTGACGCGCTTGGTCAGCTCCGGATTGTTGTAGGTCGCCGGGGTATATTGATCTTTCTCCACGTGCACGATCGGCATCCGATCGTCCGGAACTCCGGCCGTGGTCGCGATGCCTTTCGCGATCCGCTCAATCGCCGCCAGGACTCGATCGCGCACCTCTTGTTTGTAGGTGCGAACCGTCAGCTGCATTTTCACTTCGTCGGAAATGATGTTGTGTTTCGTGCCTCCGTGAATCGACCCGACGGTCACGACAATGGGATCAACCGGATTATTCTCGCGGCTGGCGATCGTCTGCCACGCATTGATCATTTCCGCCGCGAGCACGACAGGGTCCTTCGTCTTGTGCGGATAGGCGCCATGCCCGCCCACGCCGCGGACCGTCACATCGACTGAATCGACGTTCGCGTAGCAGTATCCTTCCGTGACGCCGATCTGGCCGGTCGTAATCTCCGCGTCGTCGTGCAATCCCAGCACGTAATCCGGTTTCGGCCAGCGGGTATAGAGCCCGTCCTTCAGCAACGCGCGCGCGCCACCGACGGTTTCCTCTGCCGGCTGACCGATGAAAATGATCGTGCCGTGCCATTTGTCCTTGAGCTTTCCGAGCGCCCGCGCGGCGCCGATAAATGTGGACATGTGGATGTCGTGGCCGCACGCGTGCATGACCGAGACGTCCTGGCCGGCGTCGTTTTTTGTCGTCACCGTGCTCGCATAAGGGAGGCCCGTTTCTTCATGGACGGGCAGTGCGTCCAGGTCGGTGCGGATCGCAACCGTCGGGCCGCTGCCGTTTTTCATCATACCAATCACGCCGAAGCAGGTGAGGCCAGGCTTGTCGTATTTCCCGGCGTGATCGGTCACTTCGTAGCCAGCCGACTTCAATTCCTTTGCCACGATGGCAGCCGAGCGTTCCTCATGACCCGACAACTCAGGATGCGTGTGAAGATCCTTGTAAATAGCGAGCAATGAGGGCAGCTCGGCGTCGGCGAGAGATTGCGGTGTTTGCTGCGCGAGGAGTGGTGTGGTGACGAGAGACAGCGCGATCGAGAACAAGCGAATCTTCATCCGGGACGTATACCAGAGCAGCCAGGAAAAAGCATACGCGTATTAGCGATGGTGGATCGAGCGCTCCGCCGCTCGATGCTATGCGGTAGGGACGTTTCTCCGAAACGTCCGACTCTTCTCTGAAGGCGCGCCCGCTGCCTGCAAGAGTCGGACGCCTCGGAGAGGCATCCCTACCTGATAAAGATCTCGCGCGGCGGAGCCTCGATCCACTTACTTGATTCGCCCCTCTTCCGCCGCGTAGTTGCTGACGCATGGCTTTCGAGGAAAACACGCTCCTTTTTGGCTCCGACCCGACTCCGCGAATCGTTGCGATCGAGCTCGGCGACACCGGGACCGTCAAGGTTTACCGGCGCGAAAAAGACGGTTCGACCACCACCGATATCGAGCCGTTTCACCCTTTCGTCTGGTGCGATTCCGACGTGACCGATCTCAATATCGATGCCGAGAAGCTCGCGGGCGATTTGCGCTACGGCTGGCGGGTCAGCGTCAACAGTTGGAAGGAATTGATTGCCCTCCGCAACGGACTCAAGAGCGCCGGCCGCAGTTTCTTTGCGTTGAGCGATCCGGTGCAGCACTACCTGACCGCGACGGGACGCACTCTGTTTAAAGGTCTTCCTTTCGAAGAGCTGCGCCGCCTCCAGCTGGAAGTTCTCTCCTTCGTCGGCGGCGAAACCGAAATCCCAGACGCGTCGCAGCCGGCCGATCACATCATGAGCATTGCGCTCTCGGATAACAGCGGTTGGGAAGAATTGATCGTGGTCGATCCGGCCGCCGCTGAAGAATCGGAGCGCGCCGCTCTGAAGCGCCTGACCGCGATCATCAAGGAACGCGACCCGGATGTGATCGAAGGCCACAATCTGTTTCGCTTCGATCTGCCGTATCTCGTGGCGCGCGCCCGCAAAGCGAAAGTGAAACTCGATTGGGGACGCGGCGGCGGTTTCCTGCGTTCGCGTCCGTCGCGACTCCAGATCGCGGAGAAGACAATCGATTACCCGAAATTCACGATCGATGGCCGGCATTTCGTCGACACCTTTCTGCTCGCGCAATTTTACGATGTCGGAATGCGCAGCCTCTCCGGCTTCGAGCGGATTGATGTGGCGCAACACTTCGGACTCACCGATGAGGCCCAAATCTCCTCGCTCAGCGGCAAGGAACTCCGGCGGGCCTATCGCGAGGACACCGATCGTTTCCGGCAACGCGCCCTATGCGCCGTGCGCGAAACGCGCGCCGTGGCCGATCTCCTGAGCCCGAGCTACTTCATCCAGGCGCAGATTTTCCCCTACAACTACCAGGATGTGATCGTGCGCGGCAACGCCACCCGCATCAACGCGCTCTTCCTCCGCGAATATTACCGGCAGCGCCATTCCATCCCCGAGATGCCGATGGTGCGCGGCTTCGAGGGCGGCTACACCGCGATCTTCTTCACCGGCGTCGCGCGCAACGTCTGGCATTGCGACATCGCCTCGCTCTATCCCTCCGTCATGCTGCAGTTCGATTGCTTCCCCGTAACCGACCAGCTCCAGATCTTCCGGCATCTGCTGACCGATCTGCGCACGTTCCGGCTCGAAGCTAAGGCGAGCATGCGCTCCGCGACCGACCGGAAACAGCAGCAGTATTTCCACGCGCTCCAGAACACCTTCAAGATTCTGATCAACAGCTTCTACGGCTATCTCGGTTTCGCTCAGGGAAACTTCGCCGATTTCGACGCGGCGGCGCGCGTCACCCAGATCGGACGCGACCTTTTGCAAAAGATGATCGATTGGCTGAACGCCCGCGGCGCGCAAGTCATTGAGGTCGACACCGACGGCATCTATTTCGTCCCGCCGCCGAATGCCGACGCCGATGAATTGCGGGCGGCTCTGGCGAAAGAATTGCCGCCAGGCATCGAAGTCGAATTCGACGAGCAATTCGACGCGATGTTCAGCTACAAGGCGAAGAACTACGCGCTCCTCACCTGTGACGGCGAGGTCATCATCAAAGGCGGCGCCCTCAAATCCCGCGGACTCGAAAAGTTTCAGCGCGTTTTCCTCGAGGAAATGATCAAACTCCTGATGGAGGGGAAGCCGGAAGGAATCGGCGAATTGCGGAACGACTTCGAACGAAAAATTCGCGAACGCGAATGGCCGATCGCCTGGCTCATGAAGACTGACACGCTCCAGGACTCGCTCGAAAAATACCGGCAAAAGATCGCCGGCTCCGCCCGCAATCGCGCTGCCGCCTACGAGCTCGCCCTCGCGAGCGGTCGCGATTACAAGCCCGGCGAACAGATCAGCTACTACATCACCGGCACCACCAAGAAAGTCGCCGCGTATGAAAACGCGAAGCTCGCCTCAGCCTTCGATCCGCAAAACCGCGACGAAAACATCGATTACTACATCGCGAAGCTCGATGAGCTCGTGAAGAAGTTTGGCCTCGTGGTTCCTGCGGCGGAGCAAGAGACGCTTCAGCTTTAAACTAGAGGTTTAGTCCTCTTGTGGCGCGTTTGATCGTTTCCGCTCTGACGAGCTCGTTTTGGCTGGGGTGCATGTATC
>JBEEHC010000201.1:0-2852 GCA_041167205.1 Verrucomicrobiota bacterium | reverse complement strand
AGCCGATCAATTCGAACAGACTGTCATTCAATATTTCGCGAGCGAGTACCAGGCCGGCCGCACCCCGAACCCGTGCGTCATGTGCAATGAAAAGCTCAAGTTCGGCAGTTTATGGAACAAGGCGGAGGCGCTCGGCTGTGATTACATTGCCACCGGCCATTATGCCATTATCGAGCATCACGGCGACCGGGCGATCCTGCGCAAAGGCGCGGATCCGCGCAAGGACCAGTCCTACTTCCTGTTCAGCCTGCGCCAGGCGCAACTGCGCCGCGCTCTCACCCCGCTGGGCGCCATGTTGAAGCCGGAAATCCGCGAAATTGCCCGCTCGTTAGGCCTGAAAGTGGCCGATAAAGTCGACAGCCAGGAAATCTGTTTCGTTCCGGGCAACGATTACAAGGCATTCCTGCGATCGCGCCTGGGCGAAACGGAGTTTCATCGCGGTGAAATCTATGACGTCGATGGGAATTTCGTCGCCGCACATGAAGGAATTGAGCTTTTTACGATCGGCCAACGGAAAGGTTTGCCCGGCGGTTCCATGGAGCCGCGTTATGTGGTCGACCTCGATCCCGAAACAAACCGCGTCATCATCGGTGGGGCGGAGGATTTGATCTGCGAAGAATTCGAGGTCGATCGCGTGAATTGGAGCCCGGTAACCGCGGTCGGTGGCAACGGTGCCGGGGTCGGCGACCCCGGTTACAATGAACTTGAGGCCATAGTGAAGATTCGCTACAGCCATCCCGGGACCAGGGCGACACTGACGCGTCTGGACGGCGATCGCGCACGGGTGCGACTGCACGAACCGCAGAAAGCCGTCACGCCCGGACAAGCGGCGGTGTTCTATCAAGACGATCGCGTTTTGGGTGGTGGTTGGATTTGCCGCGCCGAGCCGGTTTGGCGGAGCGAGGTGCTCGCTGCCAAAACTGCGCCCGCTCCTGTCTAAGACATGGCTGGGAGCGTTCTGCTCGCGCTGAGCACGTTCACGGACGAAGCCACGGCGCGGCGCATTTCCCATCAGCTCGTGGAGGAAAAACTCGCGGCCTGCGCCAATCTATTTCCGCCGATCGAATCGATCTATCGATGGAAGGAGAAGATCGAGACAGGCAGCGAAGTCATGGTCCTGTTCAAGACGAGCGAAGATCGGCAATCAGCTTTCCAGGAGAGATTGCGCTCGCTTCATCCTTACGAAGTCCCGGAAATTATTTTTATGCCGGTGGTGGGTGGGCTGCCGGAGTATTTGCGCTGGGTTGGGGAGAGTTGCGCTGATTAAGCGCGCCGTTTCGTGCGCAGCGCGAAGATCGCTGCGCCGACGGCGTTGCCGACAATGGCCACGGCGATGATTTTCGCCGCGAAGACGAACCGGTTGCGCACGTCGACGATCGGAAAAACGGTGAAATAAATGGCAATCAGTGACACTACCACTCCGCAAAGGGCCGAGATCCGCAACCAAATTGGCGCGCCTTTGGTAAGTTCCTTCGCGCCGACGAGCGGAATCGCGAACATCACCACGTAGGCGATTCCGTAAAATACAGTGGCGGCGTTATCGACCACTTGAAACGCTTCCTGCGCGCCGTTTCCAATCAGACAGGCAAGGGCGAATGCGAGAGTCACGGCACCGACGAAGAGGATGGAGTTGACGGGCGTCTTGTAGCGCGAATGCAGCTTTGTGAACCATGGCGGGAGGAGTTTATCCCAGCCGGCGACCATGGGAAGGCGTGAGCTGCCAGTGAGATAGATGCTCATGAGCGCGACAGCGCGGCTGGCCAGAAGAAAGATGGCCACGGAAACGATCGCGCCGACGACCGGCCACGAGCGGAACCCGATGCTCAACGTTTGCGGTACCGGCCCGATGAGATCGATGTTTTTGCCACCGGTGAAAGCGAGGACCGAACTGGTGCCGAGAATAAACATCACCGCGATGATCGGCGCGGCCACAATGACGGAGCGGGCGATGTTGCGCGCGGGCGAACGGCATTCGCCAGCCAGAATGGCAACGTATTCGAAGCCGCTCAGCCCGCCCACGGCCATCTTGCTAAAGATGTTGATCGAGAAGACGGACAGGGTCGGCACGGCCAGATCGAACGGCCGGTATTCCTTGAGGTCACCGCGGCCAAGGGCGATGAACGGCAGAACAATCAGCGCACCGTAAGTGACAAGCATGACGATGCCGCTGGCGTTGTGGATCCATTTCCCGAGCGACAATCCACGGATCGAAACGGCGACGAGGCTGACGAACAAGACGCAGCTAATGATTGAGACGACCCATTTGTTTTCCTGCATCCAGGCCCCGCTCGTTCCAAGCGAATAGGAAAGATTGGTGGTGACGACCAATCCGCTTAAAGCCATTACCGTGATGGCGAGCAACCAGAGGTTCCATGCCACGATGAAACCGACAAACTCGTTGAAGCCGAACTTTGCCCATTGATACAGACCGCCTTCCAGCGGCATGATTCGATTCAAGTAAATGACGACAGCAGCCTGCGGGATGTAGAAAAGCACGATGGCGAGCAGCCAAAAAAAGAGATGAGATGAGCCGAGCTTGGCGGCGGTGCCGACCCAGCTTGTCCCGACGACAAAAACAATCTGGGTGAGCACGAGGTCGCGCAGCCCGAGCTCTTTCTTAAGCGCAGCACTCTGGCCTTCGACGGTTCGCTCCGCTTTCTCCAATTCGCCGCTCATTGAATATTGAAGAGTGGACCTGGCCTACTTTTCGGGCGCAGGCGATCTTTTCGGCGGCGGTGGCTCGTGGCGAAATTCACGATGCCGAACCTTGCCGCCGGCATGCGCGATGGAGACGCCCATCCCCAAAACAACCGCGCCAAGAACCAGCACGCTCACGGCAAGGATGGTCGACG
>JBEEHC010000200.1:0-5750 GCA_041167205.1 Verrucomicrobiota bacterium | reverse complement strand
TGGTCCGTTGCTCGGCGGCTGGTTGTTGATGCTCGATTTGCCAAAGCCAATCACCGAATACGGCCGGACTCCGTTTTTCGTCGGCGCGCTTCTCTGTTTTGTCGGCGCTCTTCTGGCCTTCTGTGTGAGGAAGCCGGCGGGTGACCGATCCGCCGAACCGATTCCAATTGGATGAAGCGCTCACTCATTCTTACGCTCGGCGGGCTCGCTCTCGCCGGTTGCCTAATCTCGCGAGCGACTCGCCGAACTTATTCGTTTGCCCGCAAGGTCGTTTTGATCACGGGCGGATCGCGGGGACTTGGTTTGGTCCTCGCGCGCCAGCTCTGCGCGGAAGGCGCGCGGGTCGCGCTAGTGGCTCGCGACCCCAACGAACTGGCGAGAGCTCGCGAGGAGATCGCGCAGCGCGGCGGCGAAGTGCTCACGATCTCGTGTGACTTGGTCGAACGCGAGCAGATCGATGTCGTCGTCCAAAAGGTCGTCGATCATTTCGGCGGTCTTGACGTCGTGATCAACAACGCGGGCATCATCGAAGTTGGCCCGCTGGAGCACATGCGGCGTGAGGATTTCGAGCGCGCGATGAATCTCCATTTTTGGGCGCCGTTCGATTTGATCATGCAAGCGCTTCCGCATCTGCGCCGCCGCGGCGGAGGACGCATCGTTAACATCGCCTCCATCGGCGGCAGAATGGCGGTGCCGCATCTCGCTCCCTATTGCGCGAGCAAGTTCGCGCTCGTCGGACTGTCCGACGCGCTGCGAGCAGAGTTGGCGCGCGATCGCATTCACGTCACGACGGTCACGCCGGGGCTGATGCGGACAGGCTCACAAGGGAACGCCAGGTTCAAAGGCGACCACGACGCTGAGTACACCTGGTTCTCTCTGTCGACCGCGCTGCCCCTCGCTTCGATAAAAGCCGAACACGCCGCCGCTCAAATCATCTCCGCTTGCCGCCGCGGGTTGCCGTCATTGACCATTCCGCTTATGGCTCGCGCCGCGATTCTGGGCAATGCGCTGTTCCCAAACATTGCCGGGAGCATGATGAAGGTGATCAACACGGCACTGCTCCCCTCACCCGCCGGCCCAGACGGCGACCTGTCTCGCTCCGGTTTGGAAGTAGAGCGTCACGAGTGAGCATGAAACGGCTCTTCGTCAGCATCGAGCTTCCAGATTCCGTCACACAACGTCTTTTGGAGTTGGATCCGCACCTGCGCGGCGTCCGCTGGCTTGCGCCTGAGCAGATGCATCTGACCCTTAGCTTTCTCGGCAACGTTCCAAGCGACGTCGAAGAGGCCCTCAAGAGGAATCTGGAGGCCATCGCGTGGAAAGCGTTCTTCCTTCCTATTTCCGGTCTCGGGACATTTCCCGCCAAAGGGCGCCCGAACATTCTCTGGGTCGGCGTCGGCACCGGGCATCCGCATCTTTTTCAATTACACAAACGCGTGCAGGAAGCCGCGATCCATGCCGGACTCGAGCCCGATCTGCGATCGTTTCATCCGCATGTCACCCTCGCACGCTGCCGGGATGTTTCCGCGGAATCAGTCCGACCTTTCCTCAAAGCGCACGCGGCGTTCGATGCCGGCATGATTCACGTCGAATCCTTCTGCCTGAATTCGAGCGAGCTCACGCCAGCCGGCTCCGTTTACACCCGCGAACTCGTCGTGGGACCCCGTTAAGCCTTTCGGTAGTGATCCGCCACCGGGTAGCTGCGCGCGACAAGACCGAAGGCGAGAGCGGCCGCGAACGCAAACACCGCGAAGAAGAACATCTGAAACGCCGTCAGCCCGAAGCCGCTCGACTTAATGAAATCAATCACCGCGTCATTTTTTACTCCGGCATTCACCACCAGCACCCAAAGATTCCCTATTGTCACCGAGAGAAGCCAAAAGGCCATGATCGCGCTCTTCATCGCCAACGGAGCCTGGCTGTAGGCAAACTCGAGTCCGGTGGCGGATACGAGCACTTCGCCGAGTGTGAGCAACGCGTACGGCAGGACCTGCCAGGCAATCGAAAACCCGTTGCCCCGGTCCAGCACCACCTGCATTGCGCCCACGACAATCCACGAAAGCCCGGCAAACGCGATGCCGGCCGTCATTCGGCGTAGTGCCGTAACTTCGATTCCAAACCGCCGGAGCGTCGGATAGAGCACAAGGTTGTTGAACGGAATCAGCAACATCACCAGCGCCGGATTGAGCGCCTGCATTTGCGACGATTGGAACCAGCTCGGCTTCGTCATCGCGTCCGCCTGTAAGACCCAAGTCGACGCTTTCTGGTCGAAGAGCGACCAGAACGGCGTCACGAGCGCGAAGAGCACCAGCACCCGCAGCACAGAGCGCACGCCCGCGATTGCTTCATCGGGGTGCTTGCCGCGGACCGCCTCGAGTTGCATCCAAACGCCGATTCCGCCAAATCCGATCACCGCCACGAGCGCGAGACACGCAGCAATGACGAACCCAAGCTTCGGGATGAGCAGGAACGACCCGAGCGCCGCCGCCGCACCCGTGATCGCCAGCACGCGTCCGCTCGTGCCCGAGGCCAACGCCGTGCGGCAGACGTTGAGAAACGAATGCGGATTCGGCGGTGCCGGCGGCACCATCACGTAGCTCTTGCGCGCGATCCACAGGACGAACGTGGAAATGAACATGAGCACGCCCGGAATCCCAAACGCGATGCTCGGCCCGAGGCTGCGCAGAAAGATCGGCATTAGCAGCGACGCAAAAAACGAGCCGAAGTTGATGATCCAGTAGAACGCGTCAAAGACGACCTTCGCGCGATGCTTGTTGGTCTGGTCGAACTGGTCGCCCACGAACGACGCCACGCATGGCTTGATGCCGCCGGAACCAAGCGCGATCAGCGACAGCCCGACGTAGAACCCAGTCCGGTTCGAGACGAACAACGCGAGGCACAGTTGCCCGAGGCAGTAAACCAGGCTGAGCCAGAAGATCGTGTTGTATTTGCCGAAGAAACGGTCCGCCAGCCAGCCGCCGAGCAACGGAAAAAAATAAACGCCGATGACGAAGGTATGAAACACATCCTTCGCCGCGCTCGCCCGATCTCCCTCGGGCAGATACGTGAGCAGCGACGTTACCAGGAACACCGTCAGGATGTTGCGCATCCCGTAGAAGCTGAAGCGCTCGCAACCCTCGTTGCCGATGATGTAGCGGATCTGCCGCGGAATGGGCGCCTTCGGATCCGGCACAGCAGGCACGCCGCTCATCGGGACTTCCTTCATGGCCGCGAGCGTCGGTCGAGTGGAAACGCGGCGCAACCGGAAAGACCAGCACGATGGACCGCCGCGGAACGCCAACCCACGGAACCCGGTTCACGGGATATCATTAGGGCGCAGCGACAGGAAGGGAACGAGCACTAGTAAAGCTGCTCTTCCTCATCTTCCTCGGTCTTTTTTTCCTCATGCACCGGGCGACTGTTCTTAATGATTTGCTGCGCCTCGGACACGTGTTCCTCCGCCACCTGAAGCCGGACGCCGGCCCCGCTGCCAATAAAAAAGTAAGGGGCGTTTTGAGCGGTTGCTTCGTCTGGAATGAACGAAGGAATGTCTGCGGCTCCCAGCGCCATTTGCAAGCAAAGGGCTTCCTGAATATCGAAGCAGCTCGCGACAGTGATCATGATTCCACCGAGAATAAGATCAGCTGCCGCTGGAGAGAGCGAGCATCAAATGCGACGCGCATCGCGTGTGAACTATGGAGCGACGCCTCCTACTCATCCTGGCACGACAAGGGGGTGGCGACGTGTTCGAGCGATTTTCGTTCGGCGTCGACGCCGATGCAGGCTTCGACGATGGCGCCGAGAATCATCAGTGCGGCGCCGACGAGATACCCGGCAAACAGCGCCGTTTTCGATCCGGTGCCGATGATCCAGCCGAAGAGAATCGGCGCGCCTACCCCACCCACCAAAGTTCCGATGGCGTAGAAAAGCGCGATCGCCAGTGCGCGAATTTCCAGCGGAAAAATCTCGCTCACCGTCAGGTAGGCGGAACTCGCCGCCGCCGAGGCCACGAAAAAAATCAACGTCCACGCCAGCGTCTGCGTTTGTGCCGTCAACAGGCCGGCGTGGAAAAGACAGCCGGTTAGCGCGAGCAGCGCGCCGGCGATTGCGTAGGTCGCGGTGATCATGGGCCTGCGTCCAATCGTATCGAAGAGGTGCCCAATCACGAATGGCCCGAGCACGTTCCCAAGCGCGAAGGGCAGAAGATAGAGGCCCACGTTCTGAGAGGGCACGTTGTAAAACCGCATGAGCACGAGGCCGTAGGTAAAAAAGATCGCGTTGTAAAAGAACGCCTGCGTCAGCATCAGCACGAAACCGAGGACCGAACGCCGCCGATGATCGTGCACAATCGTCCGCCAGATTTCGCGCCACGGAGTGTGGGTCCGAGTCCGAATTCGCGTCGCCGGCTCATCACTGTAGCGGCGGTCGGCGCCTGTCCTGAGCTTGCCGAACGGGACCGCCGAGGACGACGCCGTGTCCGCTGCGATCGTCCGCTCAACTTCGTCCACAATTTTTTCCGCTTCGGCGTTGCGCCCGTGAATCATGAGCCAGCGCGGGCTTTCCGGAATCCAGCGGCGGAAGAAAATCACCACGAGTCCGAGCGTTGCGCCGATTCCAAACGCGAGCCGCCAGCCGAGCCAGACCGGCAGCAGGCGCGGATCAAGCAGCACGATCGTCGCCGCAGATCCCAGCGCGGCGCCGATCCAGTAGGAACCGTTGATCATCAAATCCACGCGGCCGCGCACGCGCGCCGGAATCAGCTCGTCGATCGCCGAATTGATCGCCGCGTATTCTCCGCCGATGCCGGCCCCGGTCAGCGCGCGAAAAAATGCGTAGCTCGCGAAGCTCCACGAAAACGCAGTCAGCGCCGTGGCGACAAGATAAACGGCCACCGTGATGAAAAATAATCTCTTCCGCCCGAGCCGGTCCGTGCCGTATCCGAAAAGCAGCGCGCCGATCACCGCGCCCGCAAGATAGAAAGTCGCACTGGCACCCACCTGGGCGTCGCTCAGACCGAGCGCTTCGCGATGAGTGAGAATGCCGGCGAGC
The DNA here is from genome assembly GCA_041167205.1 of Verrucomicrobiota bacterium. Taxonomy (GTDB): domain Bacteria; phylum Verrucomicrobiota; class Verrucomicrobiia; order Chthoniobacterales; family UBA10450; genus AV80. The sequence goes on along the minus strand of JBEEHC010000200.1, from coordinate 701 downwards.
GACCCGGCGAGCGTTACCTCGAGGCCATCCAGGATCCACGTCGCCCCGAGCGAGATGACGATCAGCCAGTGCCAGCGGCTCCAGGGTAATCGATCCAGCCGCGCCGGAACGTGCGATTCGATCCATTGGCCGCTTGCCATACGCTTTTCTCGCGCAAGAATCGGCGAACGCAACGACCTGAAAAAGCAATCGCCTTTGCCGGGAAATTTGCTCTATTTCTCGCGATCTCAAACAACACCAAAATGAAAAAATACTCATTCATTACATGCGCCGTCCTGGTCTCACTGTTCGCAACCTCCCAGGTTTTTGGGGAGGACAAAAGCGATGCCGCCCCGTCGGAAGCGGTCATCCGGAAGCTCGGGGCCATGATGCCGGAACAAACGTTCAAGCGTGAAGCGACAACGGTCTCCGACGGCAAGGTCGCTCCCAAGGATTCCGTGATCTATCCCGTGCAGCTCATGAATGCCGACGGAAGTCCTCTGTTCAAGGCATTCTTCTTCAAGGAAGGCGAGTTGTGGGCGATCTTCGACGAGGCCGGCCAGGTCATGCGCGAGACGAAATAATCCCGCTGTAGCGGCGAGCCTGCTCGCGAACGCTTTCGGAGTCGGCGCCTGCCCTGAGGTCCTCGAAGGGACCGCCAACAGCTTAGTACGAGCGGCCGCGGATGAACTCCGTGAACGTTCCGTGGTCGGTCTTCAGTC
>JBEEHC010000199.1:0-6516 GCA_041167205.1 Verrucomicrobiota bacterium | reverse complement strand
CGATTGATGCCACCTTAACTCCAGGAGCGTATACGGCGATCGTAAGAGGCAAGAGTAACACCTCGGGTGTGGCCTTGATCGAAGTGTACGACCTGAGTCAGGCCGTGCTGGCGAAGCTGGCCAATATTAGCACGCGAGCCTTTGTCAGCACGGGTGACAACATCGTCATAGGAGGGTTCCTGCTAGGCGGTCACAACGGTGCTGACAGGGTCATAGTGCGCGGGATCGGACCAAGCCTGAGTGCCTTGGGAGTGACTAACGCGCTGGTTAATCCAACGCTGGAGTTGCGCGATAGTAACGGAGCGCTCCTGATCGCGAATAACGACTGGCAGGATAACCCGGCTCAAGCCACGGAGCTGGCGGCCGCGGGTCTGGCGCCGACAAACAATCTTGAGTCCGGCATAGCTACGACACTGCCACCGGGCCTTTACACCGCGCTGCTTGCCGGACTGAACAACGGCACCGGTGTTGGTCTTGTTGAAGTCTACGACCGCGGACCTTAGCACTGTAGCGGCGGTCTATCACCGCCGAAAGACCCTCGCCACGACAAGCGCTCAAGCGCAGCATAGAAACACGGCGGTCATAGACCGCCGCTACAGAAGCAGGGACAAAAGGCTTGCATTGCTGCGGTCCGCGCGGGCATACTCGGGCATGCGACCGCTATTCAAGATTTCCGCCGTCATTGGATGGGCTGTTGCCGTGGCAACGGCAATGGCTGATCCGCAATATCAGATTTTCGATATCGGCGTCATCCAAGTCGGCGACACGGCTTCACAGGGCTTTGGCGTGTCGCCCGGCGGAGTTGCCGTTGGCCGTTCGGTTCGGAGCGGCGGCGCCCAGGCGTTTAGCTGGACACAAGGCGGCGGCCTCATCGCACTGCCGAACCTGGCCGGCCGCAGCTTCGCCGTTTCAAATGACGCGAACGATAGCGGCGTCGTGGTGGGCACCGCTGCGAACTCGCTGTTCGGCACGAGCCGGCTCCCGGTGATCTGGCAGAGCGGCGTCGTTTCGCAACTTCCGCTTCCCGCCGGTGAAACGCTCGGCGACGCGAACAGCGTAAACGCTTTGGGCGTGGCTGTCGGGTCGGTTGATGGCGGAAGCACGCAACAGGGCGTGATCTATAACGGGGGCAGCGCGACGGTCATTACGCAGACGACGGCGAATAACGAGTTCTTCGTCACAGCCTTCGGTATCAATAACTCGGGCCGGATCGTGGGCCAGGGCACCAACCAGGCTCAGACGACAACCGTCGGGATCGTTTACGACATGGGAAGCCCTCAGGCTTTCATAGTGGGGGTGTTGCCGGGGCAAAACGGCGGGATCGCATTCGCCGTGAGCAATGCCGGCCACGTCGTCGGCTCGAGCACGTTTAACGGGGGCTCGGGCCTGCCGTTCATCTGGTCGCAAGCCAATGGAACAGTGGCGATCCCGCTGGCTGCCGGCACGAGTCAGGGTTCTGCCAGAGGAGTGAACTCAGCCGGTTGGGTGGTGGGCCAGGATTCCTCGGCCTTTTCAATTCCCTTCCTGTGGGACGGGACGACAACCTACCGGCTCGCGGACCTTCTGCCTCCAGGCTCGGGCTGGGACTTGTCGATGAATACGTCGTCGTCGGCGCTAGGCATCAGCGACGACGGTGTCATCGTCGGCACCGGCGTCCACAACGGCGAGACTCACGGGTATGCCATGGTCCCGGTGGCAGGGACCCCGACTCCAACTCCAACGCCGACCGCGACTCCTTCACCAACGCCGTGCGGCCTTATCTACCGTTTCCGCGAGAACTTTGATGGAGTAACCGCACCGGGCCTGCCAGCGGGCTGGGTCACTGGCTTTACTCCAGGCGCAGCCAACTGCACGCCCTCAGGGACCTGCGCGCTAGGCACCAAGTGGGCGACCAGCACCACTAACCCCGACACGGCACCGAACTGCGTGTTCCATAATGCTCCTGGCTGCGTGACCGATTCCATCCTGGACACGCCTTCCTTTGTTGGTGGAGACAACAGTACCCTCTTGATTTTTCGTCATAGCTACGATTTGGAAAATGGCTTGGACGGCGCTGTCCTCGAGATTTCGATTAACGGCGGACCTTTTGTCGACTTCGTGGCAGCGGGTGGCGGCAACGTTGGCTACAACGGGACGATCGCGGCGGGATCCCAGAATCCAATCGCGGGCCGAGCAGCGTGGACGGGCAACTCCGGGGGCTACGTCACCACAACGGCCCAGATGCCTTTCCCGTCGGGGACCGTTCGTCTCCGCTTCCGCCTGGCTACTAGCTGCAGCGGAGCCAGCACGGGCTGGCGCATTGACTCTATGTCCGTCGTTAGCAACATCGGCTGCCAGAGCCCGACACCTACGCCAACTGCTACTCCCAGCACGACCCCAAACGAGCCCCACTTTGAGGTGAGCGCTCCGCTGGCCGTGACCCAGTATTTCCCCTTCAACATCACCGTGACGGCGAAGTTATTCAATAACACGTGGACGAACTACACGGGCACAGTCCACTTTACGAGCACCAGCAGCGGTAACGGCACCCATCTGCCGGCTGACAGCACATTGACCAATGGAGTTGGCACTTTCAGCGTCATGCTCGGCACGCCCGGATTTCAGACGGTCACGGCGAGAGACACGGTCAACCCCTCCATGATCGGCGAGAGCAATCCGATTTTCGTCCACGCGAAGGGATCGCCGACGCCGTCACCTTCTCCGACCCCAACGGCGACGGCTAGTCCGACAGTTACGCCCACTCCAACCGCCACCCCCACACCAACCCCTAGTCTCGCGCCGCCGACACAGGCTCTCAATCTCTCGACGCGGATGCGTGTTCAGACCGGGGACAACGCCGGCATCGGCGGCTTCATCATCACGGGAACCGCTCCAAAGTATGTGCTTCTCCGGGGGATAGGTCCCTCCCTGGCCGCCTTTGGGATTACTAACGTCTTAGCCAACCCCACGCTGGATCTGCGCAGGCCGGACGGCACGCGCATACTGGCAAACGATAACTGGAGAGATACGCAGGAGGCGGAAATCATGGCGACAGGTCTCCCGCCGACCAACAATCTGGAAGCGGCGATCGTCGAGACACTGGATCCGGGGAGCTACACTGTCATTCTCCGCGGCATGGGCATGACAACCGGCGTCGGTTTGGTAGAAGTCTACGACCTTAACCAAGGGGTAAGCTCGAAGCTGGCCAACCTGAGCACGCGTGCTCTTGTCGACACCGGTGACAACATCGTGATCGCGGGCTTTACGCTGGGCGGGAACACCGGCAGCAGCAGGATCGTAGTCCGTGGAATCGGACCGAGCTTGACGGCCCTTGGTGTGTCCAACGCACTGGCCAATCCAAAGCTGGAGCTGCGTGACAGTAATGGGGCGCTCCTGATCGCGAATAACGACTGGCAGGATAACCAGGCGCAAGCGGCGGAGCTCAGTGCCGCGGGTCTGGCGCCGACAAATCAATTGGAGTCTGGCATAGCGATAACGCTGCCTCCGAGCCCTTACACGGCGTTGCTCGCGGGAGTGAACAATGGAACCGGCGTTGGCGTTGTGGAAGTCTACGACCGCGGACCGCCGCCGTAGCACACCAGCGCTACTCCCTCTCTCTTACCTGTAGCGGCGGTCGGCGCCTGCCCTGAGTCTTTTCGAAGGGACCGCCGCCTTCCCTTTGTCGAAGGTGTCTCGTGTTGGCGTTCGACGGTCAGCGACCCCGCCCTACGGCCTGAGGGATGAAAGGCTTGCGCTACCGCGGCCTTTCCGTCACAAGAACCCTATGCAAATACACGTCGCCCGGAATGGACAACAACTCGGGCAATACTCGGTCGAGGAGGTCAACCGGAAGCTCGCTGACGGAACGCTTTTGCTAACAGACCTGGCTTGGTACGAAGGAGCGGCGGGATGGGCCCCCCTTTCCAGTATTTCCGGAGTGACGAAACCTGGCGCACCCGCTTCCTCTCCGATACCGATGACGCCGGTCGCGCCTGCCCCTCCATCCGCTACACCTGCCGCGCGGCCTATGCCAGGCAGCGCCCCTGTTTCCTCAACACTGCGAAGCTACAAAGGGATGGCCATCGCCAGTTGGATCCTGCTTGGACTTACTTTTGTCATTTCCCTGGTGCCAATCCTGGGCTGCGGCAGCTGGATACTCGTCTGGCCGGTGGCGCTGGCCACGTTAATCATGGCCATTGTCATTCTGACCCGCGGGGGGACAGCTCAAGGGATCCTTCTTATTATCGCCTCGCTCCTCATCGTCCCCGTGGCGTTAGTCGCTCCAATTATCACCACGGCCGCTCTGGGAGTTTCCTCGGAGGAGGAGCGCAAACAAGAGGCCCAGATCATGGAAAACCTGCGCAGCCTGTCGCAGGCCAAGGTGCAATGGGTTGCCCAAACAAAAGTAACAGAGGGCGCCTACACGACGGTCGCCGGATTGGCGGCTTACCTGAATGGGAAGGAAATTAAGCCGGTGGTCGGCGAGACCTATGATCCAAAACCAATAGGCCAGAAACCGACGGCGACGTTGCCCGCTACGAAATCGCTGGCAGGTCATGGAAAGGGAGCGGTCCTCACCGCGGACGACCTCACATCGGTTACGGGCGAGGACACGCCTTCGCCGACAGGGACCCCTGAAGCATTGTAACTGCGTAGAGCGCGCCCGGTGGGTCCGATTTTCAGAACGGCCGCGAGACCTATGAGTATTTCGCCGGACCAATCCGCGCAGTTGTTTACTCCTCTCCAATTGCGGGACATCCGGTTCGGCAAATCTCTCCGCGCGTGATCATTTTTCACGATCCACGGTGCGTTGAATACTCCATGCCTGGGCACCCGGAGCGACCGGCGCGGATCATACGCACTGTCCCGCTCTTGAAAGATCGGCATCCGCAGTGGGAATGGCGTGCGCCCCGGCTCGTTGATGACGCAGCCGTGCTGCGCGCGCATTCACGGGAGCATCTCGCGCGGATCCGCGACGCGACGCTTGATTTCGATGCGGACACGCCGGCTTATGCCGGCATCTTCGAACACGCCGCCCGAGCAGCGGGCGCGGCCGTGGATGTAGCGCGCGAAGCGATGCAGCGACGTCGCGCCTTCAGCCTGATGCGCCCGCCAGGTCATCACGCGATGAGCGATCGCGCCATGGGCTTTTGTTATTTCAGCAACATCGCCGTTGCCGCGCTCGACGCTCTCGCGCATGGCGCGGTGCGGGTGGCAATCTGGGACTTCGACGCCCACCATGGCAACGGGACCGAGGACATCGTGGCGAATAATCCGGGGATATGGTTCGCTTCGATTCATCAGTTTCCGGGCTATCCGGGAACAGGAACGCGCTCGTTTGGCAATATCCATAATTTTCCCGTCGCGCCGCTCACGCCACGCTCTGAACATGTCGCCGAGGTCCGCCGCGCGCTCGATCGACTCATGACATTCAAGCCCGATCTGCTCCTCGTTTCCGCGGGCTTCGATGCTTATGCGGGCGATCCCATCACCGAGATGACGCTCGAATCGGAGGATTTCGCCATGTTCGGCCAGTGGCTCCGCGAAACGAATGTTCCGGCAGGAGCTATCCTGGAAGGTGGCTATAGCGATGAATTGCCGGAGCTGATCAACGCTTTCCTCACCAGCTGGGAAGCAGGCAGGGACGCATCGCCGAGCCGTCCGTAGAATCAATTTGCCCGATAGTTCGGAGGGCTGTCCCCCCTACTGCAAGATTTTCTCGATCCGTTGCATGACGCCGGCGTCGAGCTGATCGACGAGAGCACCCGCTTTCATGTTCTCTGTCACCTGGGCCGGCTTGGACGCGCCGGTGATTACCGTACTGACATGCGGATTCTTCAAACACCAGGCCAGCGCAAGCCGTGGCAGCGTCGTGCCGAGATCTTCGGCGACCTTCGCCAGCTTTTTCACTTTCGCCAGACGCTTCCGCGCTTCGGCAGTCTCGAATTGTTCGCGCAGCCACGCGTAATCTTTCAATGAAATCCGCGTGCCGCCGGGATCGCCGTCGTTGTATTTCCCGGTGAGAAGTCCGGACGCAAGCGGCGACCAGGTCGTGAGGCCGAGGCCGAAGCGCTTGTAAAGCGGCGCGAATTCTTTTTCCACGCGATCGCGATGAAACATGTTGTACTGCGGCTGCTCCATCGTGGGCGGAACCAGCCGGAGATCTCGCGCAATTTTGTGCGCCTCCGTGATCTCCCGGGCGCTCCATTCCGACGTGCCCCAATAGAGCACCTTGCCCTGCGCCACGAGATCGCTCATCGCGCGCACCGTTTCTTCGATCGGCGTGTTCGGATCGGGCCGATGACAAAAATAGAGATCGAGATAATCGACGCGCAGCCGGCGCAAGGCCGCGTGACAAGCCTCGATCACGTGTTTGCGGCTCAGCCCCTCCTGGTTTGGGAGGTCGCCGCCCCAGAAAACCTTGCTCGAAACCAGAAACGTATCCCTCCCCCACCCCCGGCGTTTCAAGATCCTGCCCATCACGATCTCGGCCTTTCCGTTCGCGTAAGCCTCTGCGTTATCGAAAAAATTGACGCC
>JBEEHC010000198.1:0-13042 GCA_041167205.1 Verrucomicrobiota bacterium | reverse complement strand
GATTGCGGGAATTTGCGAGCGCGCCGGAGCCCACAGCATTACCGCGCATCTGCGCGCCGACCGCCGGCACATTCAGGACCGCGATCTCGAACGTCTGCGAGAAAATATCGTCACGAAACTGAACCTTGAGATGGGGAATACGCCGGAGATCGTCGACTTCGCGCTACGGCTTGTCCCGGATGAAGTTTGTCTGGTCCCGGAGAACCGCCAGGAGATCACGACCGAAGGCGGCCTCGATCTCGTCGCGCACAAAAAGGAATTGGCGGGGACAGTCAAGCGATTGCACGCCGCGGGCGTTCGCGTGAGCATGTTCATCGACCCGGTCCGGGAACAGATCGACGCCGCCGTGTTGCTCGGCGCCGATATCGTCGAACTGCACACCGGGAAGCTGGCCAACGCCTACACGGAAAAATTCGAACAACAGGAATTGGAACGGTTGCGGGACGCGGCGCTGCGGGCCGCGAATTTCAACCTTCAGGTGAACGCCGGCCACGGCATTAATTACCGGAACATCGCTCTCCTTCACAAAATCCCGCACCTGGTGGAATTGAATATCGGCCATTCGATCGTGGCGCGCGCGATTCTGGCCGGCTTCGAAACGGCTGTGCGCGAAATGCTCGCGTTGATGAAGAACTATCGCGGATGAGTGTGCTCGGAGTCGGTATCGATCTGGTCGAGAATGCCCGCATCCAGCATTCGCTCGATCGTTTTGGCGAGCGCTTCCTCCATCGGATTTTCACTGCGGGGGAGATCGAATATTGCCAGTCGATGAAATTTCCGGCCCGCCATTTCGCGGCACGTTTTGCGGCGAAGGAAGCTGTCTCTAAAGCGTTCGGAACCGGCATCGGTCGCGCCATGGGATGGAAAGACATCGACGTTCACCGCAAACCGAGCGGGGAGCCATTCGTCGTGCTCGAAGGAGGCGCGAAGAAATTAGGCGAAGAGCGCGGCGTAACCGCCGTCTGGATCACTCTCAGCCACACCGGGCATCACGCGATGGCGATGATCGTGATGGAGTCGGAGGGTGGATCGGGCGCTCCGCGCCCGATGGCAAGAAGTGGCGGCAAGGCCGCGTCGATTTAAGCATCGCGCGCGGAGCGCCCGATCCACCTAGATCTTCACGCCACACGGCGCGGTGAGTTTGGCGTCGACTACTTCTCCGGTATTCCTGGTCGCGGCCGGCTCGAACAAAACAACCTCGGTCTCTTCGTCCGCGGCAGTGCGATGCTCCATTCCGCGCGGCACGATCAAGAATTCCCCCGGCTCCAACTCGATTAGTTGATCGCGAAACTCCACCCGCATCCGCCCGCGCCAAACGAGAAACAGCTCATCTTCCCGCTCGTGATGATGCCAGAGGAATTCACCTTGGAACTTTACGATCTTCACTTCCTGGCCGTTCAATTCGCCCACGATCTTCGGCCGCCAATGCTCCGTGAAGGAGGCAAACTTTTCCGCCAAAGTTATTTTCTCGATCCGCATCGCCATGCTTGTCGCAGGTCGTTATTTGCCAGTCACGGAAATTGCGTAGGTGATCACGCCGCAAACAGCCGTCATCAGGACCATCGCGAGCTTTTTCATTGCGTGCACTCTTCGAGAGCCGCCATGTCGCCGCCGAGTGTCGCGAGGGCTTCGCCCGCGAAATGCAGCGAGCCGGTGATGAGAATGCGCCCGGGCGTTGCCCGCGCGAACTCCAGCGCGTCCGCGAACGATGGGACAATGGAGCGTTGGAGTTTTGGAGTAAGGGTGGAAATCATTTGCCCAACCTCGTCCGGCGCGAAGGCGCGCTCATTCCGGGCGTGCGGGAGAATTACATTCCGCGCGATCGGCGCGAGCGCACGCCAGATGCCGGCCACATCTTTGTCGCGCAGGACCGTGAGGATAGTCGTGGCGCGTTCATTGCCGAATTGTTCCCGCCAGGTTTCCGCAAGCACATTTGCGCCGGCCGGGTTATGAGCGCCGTCGATGATGGTGCGCTCGTCCCAGCGTTGAAACCGCGCGGGCCAACGCACATCGGCCAAACCGCGTGTGATCGCCTGGTCGTCGACCGTGATCCCGCCGGCTCGCAAAGCGGCGATGGCGAGCGCAGCATTTTGCTTTTGATGCGCTCCGGCCAGGGCGAGCCGAGTTTTCCTATAGGGCTCGCTCACAATTTCGAGGAGCGCCGCACACTCGGTGGCGCGCGCGCGCAGCACTTTTTCGGCGCCGGGTTCCTGCACAGCGGACACGACTGGAATGCGCGCTTTGATGATGCCGGCCTTTTCGCCGGCGATCTCTTCGAGAGTGTTGCCCAGCCACGTTTGGTGATCGTAACCGATAGGCGTGATGGCCGAGACGATCGGCTCGACGGCATTCGTGGCATCAAGCCGGCCACCGAGTCCGGTCTCGAGCGCGATCACTTCGCAACCGCACTCCTTGAAGTGGACCAGCGCCAGCGCCGTCGTGATTTCAAAAAATGTCGGATGCGGCTCCCAATCGCTGATCAGTCGGCGAATCGTCGCCAGACCTTCCGCGACTTTTTCTTCGGCGATCATTTCGCCATCGACCCGAATGCGCTCGCGATAAGTGACGAGGTGAGGGGAGGTGAACAGGCCGGTGCGATAACCTTGCGCGCGAGAAATGGCGTCGATCATCGCGCAGACGGAACCTTTGCCATTTGTCCCGGCGACGTGAACGGCTCGTTGTCCTTTCCCGGGAACATCCAGCTCGCGGAGGAGACGTTGAATGTTCTCCAATCCGAGCTTGATCCCGAAACGCTGGGTACCGTAAAGCCAGGCGAGCGCCTCCTGGTATGCGGAGCGCGGCGCCCGTTCGACAGGCTCAGGGCAAGCTCGGGCCTCTCCCACGTTCACTGCGTGGAGGAAAAGTAACTGAGAAACTGGCTGATTTGTGCGCGCATTTTTTTGCGGTGCACGATCTGATCGATCAACCCGTGTTCTTCCAAAAACTCCGCGGTCTGAAAACCTTCCGGCAAATCCTGGTGCGTCGTTTCCTTGATCACCCGTGGTCCCGCGAAGCCGATCATGCTCTTGGGCTCGGCCAGGATGACGTCGCCTAACGAGGCGAAACTGGCCATGACGCCGGCGGTCGTTGGATTGGTCAGGACGGAAATATAAGGCAGCCGTTCGCAAGCATGCCGGGCGAGGGCGCCGCTCGTTTTCGCCATCTGCATCAAGCTGAGCATTCCTTCGTACATCCGCGCGCCGCCGGAAGCTGAAACAATAATGACCGCGCAACGGTTCGCGGTCCCGTACTCGATCGCCCGCGTGATCCGCTCGCCGACAACCGAGCCCATGGTGGCCGCGAGAAAGCTGAAGTCCATCACGGCAATGGCCACCTTGTAGCCTTCGATCATTCCGTAACCGCTCAAGACCGCATCCGTCAGTCCCGTGATATTCTGATATTTCGTGAGCCGATCCTTGTAGGTGGCCATCCCCTGAAACTGAAGTGTGTCCACGGAGCGCAGGTCGGCATCGCGCTCGACGAAACTCTCCGGATCCAGGAGGTTTTCGATTCGCTCCTTCGCCGATTGGAAGAAGTGATGATCGCAACGCGGGCAGACCCGCTGGTTCTGCGCCAGCTCGATTTCATGCACGACCTCCGAGCAACCCGGACACTTTTGCCAGAGACCCTGCGGCATCTCGCGTTTTTTCCGGCTTTGGGTTTTGAGAGTGGGTCTTTTGAAAATAGCCATGTCGTTAGGCACGCGCCGCGGTCGCGGCGTAAACCGAAACTGCGCCGGACTCCCTGAGGACGCGCGCGCATTCGCTCAGCGTCGAGCCGGTGGTTAATACATCGTCGATCAGCAGCACGTGCAACTGTCGCACGTTCATGTTTTTTCGTAAACGAAACGCATCGTGCAAATTTTCCATCCGTTCGGCCCGGTCATAGGCGGTCTGTGTTCTCGTGTAACGAATCCGTTCGAGGACCGCGCGAAGGGGCACGGCGACCCGGCGGGCGAGGAGTTCGGCCAGAAGGGCGGCCTGGTTGAAACCGCGCTCGCGTTCCCGCGCTGGATGCAACGGAACGGGAACGATCACGTCGAAGCGCCGGCCGTCCAGCCGCGGATCGCTCATGGTCTCGCCGAGCCATTCGGCGAGCGGGTGACGCAGATGGCGTTGACGCCCGTACTTGAAGTCGTGCACGAGTTTGCGCACCGGGCCGCGGCTGCGGTAAACCGCGACGGCCGAATCGAAGTGCAAGATGCGGTGTTCGCAATTCGCGCAACTAAAAGGTTGCGTGATCGCGCCGGCGAAGGGCTCGGAACACTTCGCGCAGAAGGGCGGGCTGATCCGCGGCGCTCGGCCGCGGCAACTCTCGCAGAGGTAATCCGGCCGCTCGACGTTTCCGGAGCAGACGACGCACGCCGCCGGGTAGAAGAGCGAACTCAGCGCAGGCAGTGGATTAAGTTTCGCGAGTGCCGGCATCATATCTTAACCACGCTCCGAGCAGCACCCAGCTTACGAGGCAGACACACAAAGGCACGACCCCAATGAGCAAATTCTTGCCCAGCCACGGCAGTGCCACGATTTCTCGATGCGCGATTTTGTTGAAGGCGCCGCTCGCAAAAACCCAGCCGGCGTGAAGGCCGATCGGCAGCCAGAGCGAGCGGGTGCGGAGCCGCGCATGGGCTAGGATCACGCCAATCAAAAATAATGTGGTGAAGCCCGCCAGCACGAGCATCGGATTGGTGAATTGGTCAAAGGAATGCGCGAGAGAGATGAACCCGGAAGTCCAGGCGACCGCGGTGGTCGTTTGGTCCGGTGCTTTCAGAAAATGCACAATCGAGAAAATGCCGGCGCTGAGGAGGGCAGCGGGCATGGGCCGGTTGCCGCGAAGCAAAACGCCCAGGAACAATCCGCGAAAAAGGGTCTCTTCGATGATCGGAACGACCGCGGCGGCCAGAGCGACCGTGGTGACCGCACCCCACGCGATCTGGGTGCGCATGGTGTAATTGCCCAGCGCCAGAAGAAAAACTCCGCAGCAGACGACCGGTATTGCCGAGATGAGAAATCCAATCGCCACGTCGCGCGCCCAGCGCCGATTGGGTTCGAGACCAAGATCGCGCAGGCGTTTGACTCGAAGCCACCGCAGAAACGGCCAGAGAAAGAGAAGCGCTCCGAGCATGAGCGCTCGGTGGAAAAACGCCTCGAAATCAAACGCGGCGAGCGCGGGAAAAATTCCATGCGCCGCGAGCCATTGCGCGGACCAGAAAAGAATTGGGGCGGCCACGGCCCCGAAAAGAATCGTGGCGACGAAATAGCCGAGCAATCTGGCTGCGTCCTTCAAGAGGCTAATGTAAGATTCCCGCTGGATGCGGAGTCAACACATATGGAAGGAGAAGGATGCGGAGGGCCGAAAGCGTGAAATCCGTGTGACCAAGTTTGGCGGCGTGTGGCGCTTCCAGGCGAAATACGCCGACGAATCGGAGTGGACCTATTACGAGCGGCCGTTGCTCGATGATCTTCAGGCATTAAGAGATGTCGTCTTCAGGAAATACCAGCGGCGCAGAGCTTCGGCCGAAGACGTCGATTCGATCGAAAAGTTGCTAAGCCAGTACGCGGCGCATGAATAATTTGACGAGTTTGTTAAAGCGTTGATAGAGCGGTATATTACGCCGGAAATTACTTTGTTAACAGGGCGACATTTTTCCACCTTCGCAGCTTTGGCGTGATGAGAAACCCAAAGCCAAAACGGTCGCGTTTGGACCTCTTCCTCGTGGAGCAGGGACTTTGCGTGAGCCGCGAACAGGCGCAACGCGCGGTCATGGCCGGCGAGGTAAAGATCGGAGATCAGATTATCAGCAAGTGTTCTGTTATGGTGGAAACGGGAGCGGCCGTATCGCTTCAGGCGCGGTCGCCTTACGTGGGCCGCGGCGGATTGAAGCTGGCAGGCGCTCTGGATCACTTCGAAATCCCGGTGCAAGGACTCACCGCACTCGATCTTGGTGCTTCGACGGGCGGATTCACCGATTGCCTGCTCCAACGAGGCGCGGCCAGGGTCTATGCGATCGACGTGGGCCATGGCCAGTTAGCCTGGAAGATCCGGAACGACCCACGTGTGGTGGTGCGCGAGAAGCTAAACGCCCGATATCTCACTCGCGGTGATGTGCCGGAACGAATCGACCTATGCGTAATCGACGTTTCCTTCATCTCGTTGACTTTAATCTTGCCCAGCGCCTTCGACTTGGTAACTCCCAACGGTGTGATCCTGGCGTTGATCAAGCCGCAATTTGAGCTCCAAGCCGCCGAGGTGGCGCACGGTGGGATTGTTCGAGATCCCGTGCTGCACGAGAAAGCACGGAATAAGATTCGCGACTTCGTTCTGAATGCCGGTCATAGTGTGACAGGTATCGTTCCATCCAGCATCACCGGCGCTGATGGAAACCAGGAATTCTTTATATGCGTCCGCAGAAAATCGGCCTGATTGCGCACACGGCGAAGCCGGGCGTGGCTGAATTGACCCGGGCGCTCTGCCAGGAATTCGAGCGGTTCAAGCTCGCGGTCCTGCTCGAAGCAAAAACGGCCGCACTCGCGGGGATGAGTTCGGAATGCACCGTCGCTGATCTCGGCCGGCAGGCCGACCTGCTGGTCGTGCTGGGCGGCGATGGAACCATTCTTCATGTGGTGGAGCAACTCACTGATGTGATCAAGCCGGTCTTCGGAATCAACGTCGGTTCGCTTGGCTTCCTGACCTGCGCGAATTCGTCGACTTACTCGGAAGCGGTGGAAGGCATTGCCGCCGGCAAGATGGTTTTCAGCGATCGGACCTTGCTGGAAGTCACGGTAAGAGTCGGCGACAAAGATCCCACCGTGATGACCGCCCTGAACGACGTGGTCCTGAGCCGGGGCGAAGTGTCACGGCTGATCCGCCTGAAAACGCGCGTGAACGGCGAAGCGCTCACTGAATTCAACGCAGATGGGTTGGTCGTCGCGACCCCCACAGGATCGACCGCCTACTCGCTCTCTGCCGGCGGGCCAATCCTGGCGCCGGAATCGGGCGCGTTCGTGATCACGCCGATTTGTCCGCACGTTTTAACCAACCGTTCGATCATCGTGGGCGAAAGCGCGACCATTGAGATAGAGGTGACCGAGCGCAAATACCCTGTTTTCCTCACGGTGGATGGACGAGAGCCGTTGCACATTGAAGCGGGCGCGATCGTCGAGATCAAGAAGTCTCAACGAGTATTGCCGCTGGCCTCGCTGCCGGGCGTCTCGTTCTTCGGGGTCGTTCGTCAGAAGCTAAAGTGGAGCGGAAGCAACATCTGAGCAGGCTTTAGCTACGACCGGCTCCAATCCTTCCTACTTCTCTTCTCGACCTAACGAATGACTCTGGCTGAACTCCAGCTCTGACAGTCACGCGCCCACTCCAGCGGGCTCGTGCGCCGGTTATGGGAGATTGTATACTTCGACGAGGGCGGTGCCAGTCGTGCCATCGGCGTTTGAGACAATGGCGGTATAGGAGCCTCCAAGAAGGATCAACTTAAGGGCAGCTTCGTGGTCGTTGGTAGGCTGGAAGGGGGGGACTACGCGTTGCGCGAGCGGAGCGTCTTGCCAGTTGTTATTGGAGGCAACGAGAGTGCCGCTCGAGTTGCGTATCTCGAGTGCAGGATCCGCCAATGGATCGACAATTCCCGAGGTCGAAAGAGACGGCCCAAGGGCCCGCACGACTACTGTTGTGCCTATCGGTCCGCTTCCGCCGATGATAAACCCGGCGATGAGAAGGTGATCACCTCCCTGCACAACACCGCGGGTGCTCATATTCAAGAGCTGGTGAATCCCGGGTTCGACGGCGACGAATTGCGGCGTATTAAAGTTGTTGCTGAAAATGACGGTTTGGACTCCAGCAGGCGTGTATCTGTAGGTCGAGCCGTTGGAATTATCCGCGACGATCAGATTCCCCACGAGGTCAACGGCGAGCCCATAAGGTCGGCCCAGACCTGTCACGAAAGTAGTCCGGGTCCCACCGGGCGTGAATTTGTAGATGTTGCCGCTACCGGAGTCTGCCTCGAAGAGATTACCTGCGCCATCAAAGGCCAGTCCCGCCGGGAAGCTAAGTCCGCTCGCAAACGTGGTCTTCGCCCCGTCCGGCGTTATTTGGTAGATCGCGCCGCCGCCAAAGTCCGCGACAAAGAGATTGTTATTACTGGCGACCGCCAGGCCAGCGGGGGCGCCTACTCCGGAGACGAAAGTGGTTCGGGTTCCATCCTGGCCGACTTTGGTGATGGTGCCGCTACCGGACTCTCCCACGAACAAATTGCCATTTGTATCAAAAACAACTCCCACTGGTGAGTTGAGGCCCGAAAGAAAGGTGACGCCCGTGGCGTCCGGCAAGGTGAATCGGATAAGCGTCCCGCGACTGGCCTCTGTCACAAAAAGATGTCCGACGCCATCAAAAGCGAGGCCCTTCGGATTGGATAGCCCCTGCGCGAAAGTGATCGCGGTCTGGCCCACGAATCGAAGGACCATCCCATTATTTGTCTCGTAGATATCGCCTAGCCCGGCGCACGCGCGATCCGCGGTCAAGGGTAACGCCGCGAAGGCGGCAGCGGTCAATAACAGATGGAGGCAATTCGTTTTTCTCATATGGCGGCTTTTTCGAAAGTTGTGCTCAATGTCTCAAGCAATCCGTCCTCGTCAACGCAGACCTTACGTTTTTTGTAAAAATACCGTTAGGGAGGGATCAGGAGCGTGGCATATTGCATCCGATGATCTGCTTTTTTGTCTTGGTTGACGGATTCCGCCGCGGCGGAAATCAGGTGAGTAACACGAAGTAATATCATTTTATGCATCCACGCATTTCGTCCGACCAGCAGACGGTGAAGGCGTGGTTCCGTGATTATTCGATCGGCCTTGCGTCCGTCGGCATCCGGCTTGGGCTGACCCCGCTGCAGCAATCGGAGTTGGAACAGCGGCTCCTCGCGGTCTGTCACGGCTTTGACACGGTCGCCGCGGCTCGACGAAGCGTCAGGCCCGCCGTGGTCGATCGGCCAACGGATCCGATCAGCAGCCGATGGCTTGACGATCACGTATCTGTCCAAGGCGATCCTTGGACGAGCGTGTGAGCCAAATTCCAGGGCGAGCGAGCAGACCAGACGCCGCTACTTTATCTCGCCGATCGATATGCGGATCGCTGCCATCTACGACATCCATGGCAACCTACCCGCACTTGAGGCAGTCCTGCGGGATATTCGTGAGGCAGAAGTAGACCGGATCGTGGTCGGGGGCGATGTGCTTCCGGGCCCGATGCCCGGTGAGACGCTCGCGTGCTTGCTGGACTTTGACGTTCCAATGCAGTTCATCCAGGGCAATGGCGAGCGAGAGGTGCTGGCGCTGATGGCGGGGACGGAAACAGGCGCGGTCCCGGAACCGTTTCGAGAAGTGATGCGCTGGAACGCGGAGCAGCTTCATCCTGAAGACGAACAGTTGTTAGCCAGCTGGCCTAAGACACTCCGGGTGGAGATTGACGGGGTAGGGGAGGCATTGTTTTGCCATGCTACGCCGCGAAGCGACACGGAGGTATTTACCCGACTTACACCGGAAGACCGCCTCCTGCCAGTCTTTGCAGGTCTCAATGTGCCTGTAGTTGTCTGCGGTCATACTCACATACAGTTTGACCGAACGATCGGAAAGGTGCGCGTGGTGAATGCTGGTAGTGTTGGGATGCCTTTTGGGGAACCAGGCGCTTACTGGCTCTTACTTGGACCTACCATTGAGCTTCGGCATACTCCCTACGATCTGGTGAAAGCTGCTGAGCGCATTCGAAAGACAAGTTACCCACAAGCTCAAGACTTTGCGGCAAAGAACATCCTCCAACCACCCTCGGCCGAGGAAACACTCGAAGCATTTGCCAAGGTTGAATTGAGATGAAACCCGTCGAACTTCTCCGGGCATCATCACGAGCCAGACGCTGGCTTGTTTCTCAGTAGCGATTGTCCAGTCTCAGATTGTGATTGCCGGAAAAGAACGGGGAGCGTATGAGAAGAACATGCACCCGGGAGCCCCCACGGTGGAATGTGGATCGCTATTCAGCTTTCACTGGTTAGGCGCGTGCCGCCGTTACTTGCAAGTTGCGGGCAAGCGGATCGCCTTCCTGCTGCTTTTTCTCGGAATCGGGTTGGTGCCAGTGCAGCTTCGCGCCGGTTCTCCTGGTGTGTTTGAAGCGACCGGCAACCGTGTTGCCCCAAGCTTTGGGGATTTGGCGACGTTGCTCCCCAGCGGCAAAGTGCTCGCCTCCGGGGAGCTCTACGATCCAGCGAGCGGAACCTGGGCGATCACCGGCAACAGCGGCACTTCCGGGCCGACATTGCTGCCCAACGGCAAGGTGCTGACCGAAGGCGGATCATATTTTAATGGCCACCTCACACGAGCTCTCCCGAATGCGGCGCTCTACAATCCGGCGAGCGGGACTTGGGCGGCTACCGGCAGCATGACCACCGCACGCTATGCGCAGGCGGCGACGTTGCTGCCCAACGGTCTGGCCCTCGTCACCGGCGGACTCGATGTCTTTGTTCTCCCGAACGCGGAAGTGTTCGATCCGGCCAGCGAGACGTGGAGCCCCACCGGTCGGCTGATCACACCACGCGCCCATCATTCGGCAACGCTGCTGCCTAACGGGAAAGTGCTCATCGTGGGCGGTGATACCGGTTACGGCAATGGGGTTATGGCAAGCTCGGAACTGTACGACCCGGCGAGCGGGACCTCGACGAGTGCCGGCAGCCTGGGCGTCGCGCGCTATGGTCACAGGGCAATATTATTGCCCGACGGCCGGGTGCTCATTGTCGGCGGCCTGAACGGCTCTAATAACACCCAGCCTCTCGGCAGCGCGGAACTGTATGATCCGGCGAGCGGGACCTGGACAGCGACCGGCAGTCTTGGCAGCGCACGCCGTGGCAGTACGGCGACGTTGCTGCCCAACGGGAAGGTGCTCGTGGCAGGCGGTGATGACGGCACCACCGTCCTCTCGAGCGCGGAACTCTACGACCCTGCCAGCGGAACCTGGGGACCTACCGGAAGTCTGATTACCGGCCGCTCTTATCACAGCGCGACGTTGCTGCCCAACGGCAAGGTGCTCATGGCGGGCGGTTATGACGGCAGCAACACACTCGCGAGCGCGGAACTCTACGTCGGGCCATCCGCACCGCCCGCGCTGCTCAACATTGCTACCCGCATGCGCGTCCTTACCGGGGACCGGGTGCTGATCGGTGGCTTTATCATTGCCGGGCCCGAGCTAAAGAGGGTTCTTATTCGCGGAGTAGGTCCTTCGCTCAATGGGGTAGGCGTTACTTTGTCTGATCCGACTTTGGAGCTACATCGAGACAGCACGATGGTAGCGACAAACGACAACTGGAAAACGCGGACTAACGGAACCAGCCAGCAGGCAGACATCGAGGCCACAACCATTGCGCCAGCCAACGATTTTGAACCGGCCATCCTGATGACTCTTAGTCCGGGCGCCTACACCGCTATCCTAACAGGTAAGAATGGAGGAACGGGTGTGGGCCTGGTCGAGGTTTACGATCTGGGGCAGGGGGCAAACTCCCAGCTGGCGAACATCAGCACGCGTGGCTTTGTGGATACAGGCGATAACGTCATGATTGGCGGCCTGATAGTCGGGGGCGGCAGCGGCGGTGGCACTGCCAGAGTCATCGTGCGCGCCCTTGGGCCGTCCGTTCCCGTAACAGGCGCCTTGGGAAATCCCACGCTGGAACTGCACAACGGCAGTGGAACGCTCATTGCCTCCAACGACAACTGGAAGACGCGACCTGACGGCAGCAGTCAGCAAGCAGAAATCGAAGCCACGGGTATTCAACCATCGAACGATCTGGAATCGGCCCTCGTGCGAACGCTCTCGCCTGGCAACTACACCGCCATTGTGCGCGGGATGAACAACACCACCGGTGTGGGCTTGGTGGAGACTTACAACCTCCAGTAGTTAGGGATCGTCGTGCGCGGCTGGCGGCTTTAGCAACGCGTTGCTCGTTGTTTGTCCGCCAAGCTCGATGAGGGCGATTAGAACTGTACTATTAGACCCTCTTAGCAAAAATCGAAATTCACGGCCTCGCCCACCGACTTGTCGGCGTAGACTACTTCGCTTTGGGAGTCGGAGAGGCTGCGCGGAAGGTGTTGCTTCTTCCGCCATTGAAGGTTGAGGCCTCGTTCGATTTGGGCGTGGGACTGGCCTTGGGGTTCGCTGTGCGAGTCCCCCCCACCGCAGTTTCAATCGAAATCCTCGACTGGAACGTATTGCTGGTGTCCTCGGATTTCTTCGTTTTGGTGTGGCGGTTTTCAAGTTTCGGCGTCGGCGATGGTTTGGCCTTTTCTGGTTCCTTCGCATTGATGATTGCGACCGCGAGGCACAGCAGACCGCACAGTGCCGGGACGATTAAACGGATTGCGAAAATGTTCATCCGGACAGCCTGAGCACTCGTTAGACTGGCGGCAATGTAAATCGCTCGCGCTGAAGGACCGGCAATCCGCTCTAATTACCATACCGAATCGGAGGCAACACCATTACATTTTATATGACATATATTGTATGATGTTATTACATAGGCCCCGCATGGGCGGCGTTCTCGTCTTAGGCTTAAGGCTGAATTCCCTTCCGTTGGGGCCTGCGATCGGAGCCTCGGAACATCACCGGGCACGACCACGTGCTCGCCTAGGTAAATTCCAGCCTGTTTGGCTTGGGAGCAATTCTCCTGGGCACGAAGAATCGAGCCCCGTCAGGGGGTGCGTCCCGGCCTCTTACCTCACAGTCCCGGGCACATGCCCCCTCGAAGCAGACCGGCCAGCCGTAAGCGGTAAAAAGGGCGGAATTTGTCGGTAGCCTTGGACGATAAAGCTGCTTTCAAAGCCGAAGCAAACTAGCCATGCTGGCAATCGAACACTTCGAAAGGCTTATGCGTTGCTAATCCGACTGTTACGCGACTTTTTCTGTCTTATCGGTAGTGCGGGTAGCAACCAGCTTTCGGCGGATTTCAGTGCGGCAGACGTCCCCACATTGCTATTCCTCGCAGGACGGCTCGGGCTTCGGGGGCATGAAC